>CAKRHU010000110.1 GCA_934339215.1 uncultured Lacticaseibacillus sp. | reverse complement strand
CGGCCAGCTGGAGGCCCAATTTCAAATCACTGTAACGGAGATAGACCACTGGCACCTGATGGCGAGCCTGAAACACTGTCGATGCCGGACAACGATAGCCGGTTTTAAAATGGAGATAGTACACTACTACGATAATCAGTGCAAAAAAATACCACTGCTCACAACAAGCAGTGGTAACATGAACAAAATTAAGCTTCTGGATCTTCTGGCGTATTTTCTGCAGGTGCCGCTTCAGTTTCTGGAGCTTCAGCTGGGGCATCAGGTTCCGCTGGGGTTTCAACGTCTGCGTCTTTGGCTTGGGCAAAAGCCGACTTGCCATCTAAGACGATATCGTCGAATTCATCAGAGTCAGCGACTTCAGGTGCATCCGTCAATTCATCTTTCAACGCTTGCGTTTTTTCATCATAGCTGGCCAAGTCGGCGTCGTCATGTTGCGCATGCGCTTTGATGTTGTCCACCAAGTCTGCCGCAGATTCACGCCAGTCAGCGGTAGCGTCTTTGGCATAATCATAATAATCTGCTGCGCGATCAGCCAAGTCGTCTTTTTTCTGGTTGAACTTATGCTTTAATTCGTCTGAAGTTTGAGGCGTCAACAGATATGTTGTGGCCAACGCGCTGGCCGCCCCTAAGATGAACCCAAATAAAAAGTGTGATTTTTTCGCCATAATGCCCATTGCCTCCTATTTTTCGCGATCTGGTTTCTTCAATAAATTCAATGCTGCTTGACCAACTTTGGCCGCCACGGTGACTTTGCCTGCATTGGCAGCCCCGGCAGTCACTTTCGACGCGAGGTTGCGCGTGCTGGTGTTGAGATCTGACACGGATTCGCCGAGTTCGCCGATCGCATCAAATACCGGATCGATAGCCGCCACTTTGCCGTTCACATCTTCAAGCAACGTATTGGACTTGGTCAACAAGGCTTCGACTTCATGGGTCAACGCCCCAAGCTCACCATTCACCGTGTTCAGCGTCGTATTGACTTCTGACACCGTGCCGCGCACCTCTTTGGTCACCCCAGCAATTTTGATGCCGATCACCAAAACTGCCAATGCAATGATCAAAAATGCGATTGCCGCGATAATGCCAGCAATTCCTCCTAACGTCATACACAACCTCCTTCTCAGTCGCCTCTAAACCGCATACACGACCTTCTCCCATAAGAATATCATCATTAGCTTGACCGTTCAAATCATTGTGGAATTTTGGTACTATAGTCTCAGAATCTGTTTTCAGAAAGGACCAACATGTTAATTCTGGCCAAAGCTAAAAATCTTGAGCAACAAACCAATATTCTCCTGCGGTATTTGAACAATATCGACTGGGATGGCGTGTTCAACCGCTTAGTCACGGTTGTCGGTGAGCTGATTTTATTCACGATCCTGTTTTTGATCATTCGCTCGGTCGGCAAACGCTTGATCCACCGCGGCTTCACCACTTATAAAGCCCGCACCCAACTGGCTGGCACGCGTGTCGACACCATGCGCACATTGATGAGCAACATTTACTCTTACACTGTGATCTTCTTTTACTTCTATGCGGTGTTATCTGTGTTAGGCGTACCAGTGGGAACGTTGATTGCTGGTGCTGGAGTCGTCGGTATCGCCTTAGGTTTAGGGGCCCAAGGCTTTGTGTCGGATGTGGTCACTGGAATCTTCATTATCTTAGAAGGACAATTTGATGTGGGCGACGCCGTGAAACTTGGCACGATCACCGGGACCATCACTTCTGTTGGCTTGCGCACCACCATCGTGAAATCTACCGATGGGACGATGAACTTCATCCCCAACCGCAACATCACCATCGTCTCCAATATGTCTCGTTCGGAAATGCAAGTCTTGATCAGCTTACCGATGTCACCTGACGAGGACTTGTCAGTGGTCCGCTCTGTATTGAAAAATGTGAACACCACGTTAAAACCAGAAACACCGGCGATCGTCGATGGGCCAGAATTGCTCGGCATGTCTGCGGCCGGTGACGGCACCTTTGTTTATCAAGTGATGATGCATGTGGCAAACGGCGAGCAATTGCCGGTGCAACGCAAATTCTTAGCCGCTTATCTGAAAGCACTCGCCGCAGCTGGTATTGATATTCCGACGCCGAAATTAAATCTTGGAAATTAACCCCGAAAAAAGAAGCCCGAGAGAAATTTCTCTCGGGCTTCCTTTTTGGGTGGTTTCATTATGAATTATGTCGCATGCTATCAGCGCGTGACTTCTTCTCGAGGATTCAAATCGTAATAACGATCTAAGTTGTGGCCGATGTAGTTGATGCCTTTCATCACTTCACGCCGCGTCACAATGCCAGTAAAGGTGCCATCATCTTGCACCACGGGCAAAAAGGCGTTGTCCACCAGCAAGTGCAAGACGTTTTCAACATCATAGGGGTTGTCGATGGTCGTGATGCCAGTTTCCATCACATCGCCGACACAATATTCATCTAACGCTTCCGTATTAATGTGCTCTAAGCCCAGCATTTTGTCCGTGATCATCGACAAACTCAACAAGCCTTTGAACTTGTCATCGTTGTCGACGACTGGGACTTTGGCGTAGCGGACCTTGGTCAACACCAAAAAGGCGTGGCGCAAGGAATTATCGCAGTTGACGCTGGCCACCATTTCCCCTGGGATCATGAAATGGTCGCGATTTTCAATCATCATGTGGTCGATTGCTTGATTAAGCATATGGACACTCCTTTTTTATTCCACCCCCTATTTTACCGCATTCTCATATGGGAACGCATCCATTATGCTTAAAACTTTACGCCAGCTTAATTCATGCTATGATGATGTTAAGATTATCTTACTATCACAATTTCTTGGAGGCACAAAATGACTTACGACTTGACTGTTCGCCTGGCCGCAGAGTTCATCGGCACCGCCATCATGGTGGCACTGGGTAACGGGTCAGTAGCAAACGTGGATTTAAAAGGGACCAAAGGCAACGGTTCTGATTGGATGTTGATCGCCGTCGGGTATGGCGCTGGCGTCATGGTCCCGGCCATGATCATCGGCGGAATCTCAGGCAATCACATCAACCCGGCTTTCACCATTGGATTAGCAATGTCTGGGATGTTTCCATGGGCAGAAGTCTTGCCTTACTTGCTGGCGCAATTTGCCGGCGCGATTTTTGGGCAGGCAATGGTGGTGGCCGCCTACAAGCCGCATTATGATCTCACCACTGAACCACAACACATCTTAGGGACTTTCAGCACCATCAGCGCCACCAAAAGTAAGACCAACGGCTTCATCAACGAATTTATCGGCTCATTTATTTTATTCTTTGCGGCACTGGGAATCACCAAGGCGCCATTTTTCCAAAACAATTTAGGAACTGCACACATGGCCTTAGGGTTCTTGGTCGGAACACTGGTCGCAAGCTTTGGGGGGCCAAGTGGGCCAGCGTTAAACCCCGCGCGTGACTTAGGGCCGCGCTTATTACACCAATTGCTGCCATTAAAGCACAAAGGGTCAAGCGATTGGGGCTATGCTTGGGTGCCCGTACTGGCGCCGATTTTAGCTGGGATCTTAGCCATTGCGTTATACAAAAACGTGTTTATGTAAGTCAAACAACACCGCGTCTTCAATGTTGATGAAGGCGCGGTGTTTTAATTTGGCCGCTAACCGCTAAACCAAATATTAGAACAGAATTTTATTAGAATTGGTCGTGTTCACCGACTAAAAACTGATACACTACCTGTAGAATGGAGGTGTGGCCATGTTTAAACGACTTTTACTGTTGGCTACGGTAATTGCTGGGGTCGCAGGCAGTGGCCAATCAGTGCATGCAGCCGGCGTGAACTTTCAAGTTGCGCCAGAGATTCCGAAAAATCAAATCAATCGACAACTCGAATATTATGACTTGCTGGTCACCCCTGGTTCAATGCAAAACATCAGCTTCCTGATTCAAAATACGGACGCAGGATCACACAAATTTGCCGTTTCCGTCAATCGCGCCGGCACGAGCGCTGATGGTAACACCAGTTATTCTCAACACGGCGTCAAGCCCACCAAATCACTGAAGGTCAACATCGAGTCTCTTTTCCCCAAGCCCCACACCTATACGGTCGCCCCTCACAGCACGCGCCGCATCAATTTGAAACTCAAAGCACCGCACACCGCGTGGTCGGGTATCTTACTGGGGGCGATCAATATTCAAAAAGTCGATCAAGAGGCTGGCGCTAACGGCAAAGTCGGCACCACCTCAATTCCAGGCTACGCTATCGGAATCCAGTTGCAAGCCACCAAGACCTTAGCGACCTATACGCCGCAGTTACAGTTCAATGGTGCCAATGTCAAAACCAATGCTTCAGGCAGTCAGATCACCGCCTTACTTGAAAATCCCGCACCGATTTTGCAAACTGGTTTACATGTTTCTGCCCAAGTTTTCCACAAAGACAAAAAAGTCCTCACAAACGAAATCGCCGGGATCAAATTAGCCCCTAACGCACAAATGGCTTTCCCCTTGACCAAAGTAGACACCGCGTTAAAATCTGGAACGTATCATTTGGTGGTCAATGCAAAAAACGGCAAGCAGCAATGGCACTTTGAAGATACTTTTACCATTGTCAATCCCGTGATGAAAACAAAAACAACCAAAGCGGTGCAAGCCGCTAAAGCTAATCCCTTTCCTGCCTGGCTGGTAGCGTTATTGATCGCCATCGCCTCAGCACTTGGCTGGTATGTCTGGTATCTGCGCAGTCATCGGCATAACTGATTCAAACGCCTGCTCCTGATCGAGCAGGCGTTTTTCAATGCATTCCAAGCAAAAAGGCTTTCGCCCAACCGCCAAATAACGGTTAAGCAAAAGTCTTTTGCCATGGTGACTATGGCGCCCAAGTGAGGGCCCAAGCCATGCTGGATTGATAGTTGGTGTTCATCTTGCCGACCATTGCTGGCAAGTTCATCTTCACCCCTTTGACATCCCAAGCAATATGATAAACCCCAGCTTCACTGTTAGTGCCGGTGTTGACGACTGACTTAGGATCAGTGTAGTCGGTGATTTGGGTACTCCCTTTAACCGGAGTGGCCCCATCCATTGCAACGTTTTGATCCAGACCCATGTTCAGATCTGATTGATCATCTTGGGCATTGCTATCACCAGTCCGGGTGACTTGAGGCGTGCCCATTGTCACAGAACTGTCGCCAATCGCGTCGCTGCCATCTTCACTGGTCAACGTCGACATCGCCACTTTCAATTGCCAACCGCTCGTATACGGACCAACTTGAGTAACTTGTGCATTCAAGAAATCCCCATAAGCATTGACCGTATCATCAGTGAGCGTCGAAGTGGCGTCAGGATCATCTAATTTACTCAGGTCAAAATCCGCCAACTTTTGCTTGCTATCCTCATCATCAGCCGTGGACTTTGGTAATAAGTCAAGCTGTTGCGCCCCAGACAGCACTTGTGCATGTCCGAAGTTCATGACTTGTGGTGCAGAATCCAAAGTCAAGCTGCTGATGATCGGCGTCAGCGGAATGATCATTTGCGAACCGCCGAAGAAATACTGCTGCGTCGAGATGCCACTGTCTGAATCACGTAAGCTGAACCCGGAATCCAATTGACTATCTATTTGCCCAGTGGTTGGGTCATATTGAGCAGTAAAAGGCAGATCTAAAGTACCGCCGCTAATCATGAAACCAGTTTCACTATTATACTTCATCGTTCCCATTTTGGTAGCAAACTTTTCATATCCTTGAGCCGCAGTTTCTTGCGTCACCGTGACGACCATTGGTGTGGCCAACGGCACATCACCTGAGATAAAGGCACTCGGTTCTTGGATCACACCAACGCCTTTGTCGTTAGTCGTGACGGTTTGCGAACCTAACACTGCGCCTGCATCGGTTTTATACGTCAGAATGAAACTGGCATTGGGAATATTGGTCTTATTACCGTTGGCATCAGCTGCTGACGGTTGCG
>CAKRHU010000109.1 GCA_934339215.1 uncultured Lacticaseibacillus sp. | reverse complement strand
GTGTTGCGCGGGATCGCGATGGCTTTTTCCCAGTTACGATTTTGATAATTGACGAATCCGGTCGTGAAAAGAAGCATCATGACGGCTTGTGCGGTGTACAATAAAAGTGCATGAACCATGTGTTTGCCTTCCCCCTTGGCAAATTTATCACTGCCTTTCAGTGTATCATTATAATTCGGTTAAATTCAATGGCGTCGCTTGTGCGCGCTACACTTTTTGTGAAGAAAAGAGGTTTGAAATGACAATTCCACATCAGATCAATACGTTAGCCAACTTTTTAGGGCCGCGCGATGTTGCGGAACTGACGCCTTCAGCTTTTCAGAAAACACTCGGTCGTGAACAAGTTGATGTATGCGCACTATTTGGTGGGTCGATCATTGCCGGCGTCGATGTGCTAGCTGATGCCATTCAACATCAAGTGGCAAAGCATTACGTGATCGTCGGCGGATACGGGCATACGACCGAGAAATTGTTCGCTCAAGTGGCGCAATTATATCCTGCTGTGACGCCAGTGAAAAGCGAAGCGGAGTTGTTTTCACAAGTGTTGCAGTTGAAATATGGGCTATCGGTGGATGCGTTAGAAACCCAATCGACGAATTGTGGGAATAATATCTCGAATTTATTGGCCTTGGTGGCGGATCGCGGCTGGCCGTGTGAGTCAGTGTTATTAATGCAAGATGCGACCATGCAATTGAGGATGCACAAGACCTTAAGTAAAGTAGCGCCGCATATTCAGGTCGTGGATTATGCAACGTACCAAGTGAAGGTGTCTGAGGACTTGCAGTTTATCACAGCACCTGAAGGCATGTGGTCACGGCATCATTATTTGACGCTATTGTGCGGAGAGTTGCCGCGATTGCGTGATGATGTCCAAGGTTATGGGCCAAAAGGAAAAGGTTACTTAGCGCATGTCGATATTCCAGAAAAAGTTGAAGCCGCTTGGCAAGAATTAGTCAGCCAAGATTCAAGTTTAAATCGCCAGGCTGATCCGCAGTTTAAAAATGCGATTAAATAACAAAAAGTCCCGATCACGTGATGATTGTGATCGGGACTTTTTTAATGCCGAGGCATTGGTTCAAAAATACTGTAAAACTGAGACTTATCAGAAAAATCCGCCATATATAATCCATTCCAGCCGGCTTTTTGCCCGATGACGCTTAAGTCGATCAATAGCGCTTCTTGGTCTTTAGGATAATGCAATTTACCGGCACTGGAACGAACCCGAATATAATTGACTAAGCGATTGACCAAAGCTGGTGGATTTTTGACTTTGGTGATCTTCTTGTGGACTTGGCCTAAAACATCTAAGATATCGCGCATTTCTGGCGTTTGGTCTGGCCGCGCTACTAATAATCGCGTCAAGAGTTCAATATCATGTTGTGTTTGGGCGGCCAATTGCGCATCTTCTACTTTTGACATCATATTCACCTCGATGATCTTAACGGTTAAAGCGTAACGCGAAAAACCACCGGCAACACAATTGGCGATTAACGTGGGCAATCAGTCAATTAACGTTCAAGCAATTGCCTGCGCAGGCTGGCGATTTTGCGAAAACTGACATCGGCAGGGGCGGCTTCAGAAAAAGTCAGCTGACGCTTTTTGGCATCAAAAGCAGTGACTTTGGCCAAGTTGACCAAATAACTTTTATGGCAACGAAAAAGTTGCGGATAACGAGCTTCATAGTCGTTGAGGTTGCCGTGAAATTCTGCAGTTTCGTGGTCGCTGATCAAACTCAACGTGCCAGGATCCCCAGGCACAGTCATTAAATACGAGATCTCAGCTAAATCAACGGCATGAATGATGCCAGCAAATCTGTAAGTCACTTGATCGTCGGCGTGCGTCAAACGTTGGGCAATATCGAGCAGATCTTGGTGGATCATGGCAGCACAAGTGTCGGCGGAAAGGTCTTTTTGAATCAAGTCCAGAGGCATGATCTTATTGGTGACGATCAACAATGCCGATTCAGGATGATTGGTGACGAAAATAATGTCGGCAGCCGGGACATGAGCGCGAATGAACGTCGCCAAGTCGATGCCGCTGATTGTCGAGTTTGCAATTTCGATATCGAGGAAAAAAATCGCCGCATGCGGTTTTTCTTCAGTCAGTTCAGTCATGATCGCTTGCGGGTTAGCGGTCGCCAATTGCAGTTGAAACGGCAACTTTTCGATCATGATGATATTTTTGAGCTGTTGGGTGAGAAATTGACGATAAATGGGGTCGTCTTCTAGTAGGTAAAGATTTTGCATTAAGCTACCTCGATCACTAAAGTAATGGACAGTTTGCCTCTGATCACACGCTTCATCATGTTCAAATGGTGATTTTGATGGGTGAGTGTGCGAATATTGGCCCAGCCTTGACCGCGGCCGACGCCTTTGGTGGTATAACCCGATTGCCCTAAGTGGGTGAGTTCGAAATCTTGAGGTACCGAGTTGATCACAGTGATCGCTAACGCTTGCGGGGATTCAACTAATAAGGCGTCAACTTCACCATGAACGGCAGTGGCTTCAATGGCATTGTCTAATAAGATACCGATGATGCGTAAGGCATCCAGTAAATCCTCATTGTTTTGAACGTTGATCGTGCCACTGGTTTGAAGGTTTAATTTGATCTGGCGGTTGGCCGCTTGTGTCCACTTTAAATACAGCAAGCTACGCAAAGGTAAAGTGACCACGGCACTAAGCGCTGAGCGATTTGGCTGGATCTCATTTAATGTGTGTTGGGCCTGAGCAAGTACCTGCCGCGTTTGGGTGGTGTCACTGCCAACGCTTGGCTCAAGGGATAACTCAAGGGAGGCTAAGACGTTTTTATAATCATGCAGGATCTTTTGCGTATGCGCTTGTTGGGCTTCAAGGTCGGCGTAGTATTTAGTCCGTGCAGTTTCTGCGGCTTGCAGTAATTTAACTTGGTTGTGGGCTTGTAAGGCGTGATTTAAAAAGAAAAATGTCGCGAGATTGCCGGCAATTAATAGTAATAAAATCCCTAACGTCAGCGCTTGAAAGTCAAAGGTCACAGCCATCAGATCAGCGATAGCATCAGCGGTGTAAAGACTGGCACAAGTGAGCAGCGAGTAGCCGATAAAGACGCGCCGACTGGCAGAGTCGGTATAAAGCGTCTGCTTCAAGGCTTGTAGCTGGCGATTAAAGTGATGAACGGCATAAAGAATCGCTGTGATCACCACAGCATTGATCAGAATCGTCGAAATGCCGTCAGCAATTTCTAACTGAGGAGTCGATAATGGCAGTTTGATAAAACGCGGTAACGTGACAAAATTGCGATAGAAAATATACCCATCGACCAACAGCAAAAAGCTGATGATCAACGGTGACTCATGTCGCTTCAACAAGCTCAAGATGTAAATGGCGGCAAAGACCAGTTCGCCGGCGGTGCTAAATCCTAAAGAAAATAAAATTGCGAGCAGCCACCATTTGACAGCATAACGCCATTGAATGTGGCCGAACAGAAGCTCAGCTTGCACGATGAAAATCATGGCGAACTGAGGGACCACTTCCAGCAAATAGGTGGGTGGGGTGACATCGATCATGGTTAAGTGCCTCTAACGTTTTAGACTTTGCGTAACATTCTATTTCAATTATATAGCTTATCACGCGGCAAACCGGTCTAAATTTAAGACGTTAATTGTGCAAATGCTGACGTTAATCGTTTTGAGCGGATATTTTTGGGATAACGCTTATACTTAAAGGATCAGAAAGTATTGGGGATGAGCAGATGGAGATTCGAGAAAAAGCGCAAGCACAGATTCATAAACTATATAATGATCTGATGCAACACGAGCAGACACCGGCATTGATCGATATTACCGATGTGTTGTTACAAGTGTATAAAAAACTTGATACGGTCAAAAATCCAGAGGTTTGGGTAAACCGCTTAGTGAATTATATTTATATCGTTGGCAAGGCCAGTGATGTCAGCTTCAATCGCCAAGAAGACGCGATGTTGATCGCATTAGGCGATATTTCCAAACTTGCTGGATGGAACGGTGGCAACCGTGCCGCCTTCAACGATAAAATGCAATTTTACGGGCCGCTAGATCCTAAACCAAAGCGTTTTCCATAAAAGGAGGTGCTGGCGGATGGCAGCAGACTTTGATCAAATCGTCGCGTTGGTGGAAACTGCGTTAAATGACCCTGAGATTTCAAAAGATCCACAACTGGTGACCTTGTTGACGAAAATCGGTGAAGCGGCGATGAATAAGCAATATTTTTATGACGATCGGCGCAAGTTTCAGCCGACAGTGTCGATGTATGCTTTGGCCCATCATCACCAATTGCCCCCAGTGTTGTTGACGTTATTGAAAGTGGTGCAAACACCCAATGCTTGGAGTGGCTTTTAGGAATCAGGAGGATTTAAATGACGAGTGAACCATTTCGAATTGGGACTGGCGAGGCGGTATTGGCCAGTGCTGAAATCATTGCGTTGATTGTGATATTCTTCTTATCAGCACCTTGGTGGGCGTATGTTGTGGTGACGATCGCAATCGCGTTAGCCTTTGGTGCCGGTCGCATCGATGCGAAAACTGAACAAAAAGATCCAAAGAGTTTTCGCAATGGGGTCGCGTTTCGACCTTGGAACAAACATCGCAATTAAAAATCAGCCGCCTTTGACGTGAACGCGTCGAAGGCGGCTGGTTTACTTTTAGGGCGAACAGCGGAAATCTAGATTTACAATCGAGTCAATCCGAATCCTCTTTGAGCGCCTGCACCCACGTAATTTTTTTGAAGCCAGGCTAATAATGCGATGCCACTAGGGGACAAATGCTGTTGAACCGCTAATAAGGACAGTTTGATTTTCAACATGGTAACGACATGCGTATCATCTTGATGATGTGCGAGGTCATTGCTTGCTTGTTTCAGTAAATCGAGTTCTTCAGTGGCTTGTGAAGGATCGTTTAAAGCCTGTGAAAGTTGTGCTGATAGTGCGATCGTCTTTGGTTGACGCATGATACAGCCTCCGTTAATTTGTCGAGGTCAATGACTGACACATATAAAATAGGCTGGCTTGGCATTGATGCGGATATTAAGAAATAAACGTGGATATTCTCAAGATTAACGTTAGCAAAACAACGTCAAAAAGCCAACCTATTGGGCTTCAAAAATTTTGAAATCCGATAAGTTGGCTTGACGAATATTTCGTTCAGGCGTTGATTTTTGCTTGCAGAGCTTGAATGATCTCCGCTAACGAAACCTTGGCCATTTCGGCTTCTGCGGCTTGTTGCACCCGATCATACACATCATCTAATGTTGCTTGAATGTTGCGACCGACTGGGCAAGCCATGCTGGTTTTGGGATCGACATGAAGCAACTGTTGCGAATCATCGATGGCGCGATACACGTCAAGGAGGCTGATGGTTTCTGCAGGTCGAGCTAAGGCTGCGGCGCTGATCCCAGGACGTGTGATGAGCAGATCAGCTTTAGCGAGTTGGGACATGAGGCGGCGCACTAAGCTCGGGTTAGATTCAATGGAGCTGGCGATCATGGTACTGGACACATCGCCGCCTTGAAAAATATCGACAAAGGCTAAAATGTGGATCGCATCAGAAAGCTTGTGGGAATATTTCACGCCAGAACCTCTTTGATAGCATCAGCGAGTGGCGTCAGGGGATGGCCGAGCACTTGGGTTAAGTCGTCGCTAGTTGGTTGCAGCCCACCTTCGCGGATCAAGGTTTGGAAGCTGGTGATCAGTTCGGCAACGGGTTGTGGCAAGCCGGCTTGCTTTAATCCAGCTAAGTATTGGTCATCAGTGACGGGTTTCACGTGGAACTCACCGGCAATGCCTGCCGCTAAGTCAGCGTAAGTGCGTGGCGTGCCGGCGAACTCGTAAATCGTTTTAGGCGTAGATAAGGTCATCACGCGAGCCGCAGCTTCGGCGTATTCGCGCTCTAAAGCCCAACCCGCTTTGCCATC
>CAKRHU010000108.1 GCA_934339215.1 uncultured Lacticaseibacillus sp. | reverse complement strand
TGCCTCGCTTATCTGCTTCCGCCAATGACAACAACCGACGCTTTCCTCAGTCCACGGTGATCAATGTCACAGGACGATAGGTGTGCTGGACAAATGGCACATCCTCAACGGCCTGATATGCTGGTGACCATTGGAGAAGCCCTTCCCCACGCTTATCTGGGCCGACCAGTAATAATTCAGGCGCGGTGTCACTGGTTTTCACCGTTAAACCGAAGCGGTTGGGCAGATAGGCCGGGAGCTCGTCAAGGTTTTGATTGCCCCAAGGAAAGACTTGCGCAATGCCGCCACCTTGCAAGTATTCATATTGATCTTCATTGGGCAAGCTTTGACCGAAACCACCGAGGGCTTTGATCAAGGACTGCGCCGTCCAATCATGCACCAAACGCACTTGATAATGATGGGCACTTTGTTGGATCAAGCGCACATGGCCACTTTCAAGCAGCGGCGGCCAGGAACCAGCCTCTGGATCTAAGCTATCGGCATGGCGATTCAACAACGCCAATACGGTTGGCTTATATGGCACATAGGCGAAATGATTTCCACGAAAAACATGCGTCAATAAATTCACTTGCCCGATTACTTGCTCGGAAACCGGAATGGCCTGGCGCGCGACCAACATTGGCGGGATATCGACAAAGCGTTTTGGGGAAAGTTGGGCGTCAGGCAATTGGGCTAACAAGGCTTTCGTGGCTGAATCCTCGCGATCAACGCCTAGTGGCACTTGCATTGCCCCGGGTACAAACCGCAACCACTGCCCGCCGATCAACGTATCAAAGGTGTTCAGTGTTTGCCCAAAGTAGTCAACGGACACCGGGACTAAGGCATCCACTGACAATAATGGACTTAAGAAGTAGCGCGTCAGTTGTTGCAAAATGAATTTTTGGCGATCAGGGTCAATGCTCGCCCATTGCGGTAACAATAAATCTGCTTGTGCCATGCTGTCCCACTCCTTTAAACAAAAACAAACGGCGACTGTTCAGCGGAGACTATTGCATAGTCTTGCTTGAACAAGTCTCCGCTTGTCAGGTTACTTGGATTTCTTGGCTTTACGCGAGGCCCGCAACGCTTCACGTTTTTTAACCCGGGCGTTGAACCATTGTTCCTTGGCTTCAGCTTTTTTGATTTTCTTCTTGTAGCCCGGCTTATGTTTTTTGGCTTCTTTGGCAGCCAGGCCGCGGATCTTCAAACTCCGCGGATCAACTTTGGCTTTACGGGTCACTCGGCGATTGCGGTCGTAAGAATCGACCACTTCACCATTTTTGATGGCTTTAGGGGTGAAGTGAATGCCCAGATGTTCGAGTTCGGCGATTTGGTCTTCTTGACCTGGGGTGTATAAGGTGATGGCCGTACCATGCATCCCGTTGCGCCCAGTCCGGCCGACGCGGTGAATGAAGAATTCGTTGTCGCTTGGAATTTCAGCGTTGATCACGTGAGAGACGCCTTTAATATCGATACCGCGCGCCGCCAAATCAGTGGCAACCACATATTGATACTTCAACGCCGCCACTTCTTTCATCACGCGTTTGCGTTCGCGCGGAGGAATCCCGCCATGAATCTTGGCCACTTCTAAGCCTTGGTCGGTCAAAAATTGATGAATGTGGTCCACCGCATGCTTGGTGTTGGCAAAAATCAACACTAAAAACGGTTGGCCGATCGTCAACAACTGGTAGATCAGTTGATTCTTGTCGCGACCTTTTGCCGCGATCAACCAGTTATCCACCGTGTCAGCAATCACCGATTGTGGCTTCAAAGTGAAAATCGTTGGATTGGCCATGTACTTTTTTAAGAACGGTTCGAGCTTTTGCGGGATCGTCGCGGAAAAGACTAACATTTGTAAGTCTTTGGGGAACGTGGCCGCAATTTGGTCGACTTGGTTTAAAAAGCCCATGTCTAAGGTCATGTCCGCTTCATCGACCACAAACGTTTGCGCCGTGTGCGCCGCCAAAGCCCCAGACTTGATCAAATCTAAGATCCGACCAGGCGTGCCGATGACTAATTGCGGTTGATTGTTTTGCAGTTTTTCGATTTGCTTGGCTTTATCGGTCCCACCGACATAGTTGTGAATGCGCAAATCAGGTAAATACTTAGCTAAAGTCGTCGCCACGGTGTAAATTTGGGTCGCAAGTTCGCGACTTGGGGCGGTAATCACGGCTTGCACCGTATCCTCTTTGGCGTCTAATTTTTCTAAAATCGGGACTAAAAAGGCGTGCGTTTTACCAGAACCGGTTTGGCTTTGGCCGATCACAGACTCCCCGCGTAAAACGGCCGGGATCACTTTTTCTTGGATCGCCGTGGGGGTGTCGATGTGCATGTCCGCTAAGCCGTTGATGATCGGCTGGCTCAATGCGTATTGCTTAAAAGTTGCCATTAATGCTCGCTTTCTGCCACTAAGGCTTCGAGTTGTTTCGTAATTGCTTCAATTTCTTCGCGGTTTTGTGCTTTGGCACCTGAGGCCAAAGGATGCCCGCCACCGTTGTGTTGCTTGGCTAATTCGTTGATGATCGGACCCTTGGAGCGTAAGTTGACGCGGTATGGTTCACCGTCTGCTTGTTCGACGAAAATCACCCAAGCGACCACTTCCCCTAAGCGCCCAGGGGTGCCAACTGCCGCATGCACTTGATCTTTGGTCAAGCCCAGTTCGTTGACGACGCTTAACGGAATTTCAACAGAACCGGCACCAGCTTCAGAAATGTGCAAATGATTGAACACATAGCTTTGCAGTTTGGCTTGGGCAAAGCTGATGGCATTCATACGATTGTTCAACGCGGTCGGGTCGAAATCTTCTTGGATCAATGCCGCGGCCACTTGTAAGGTGTGCGCTGAAGTATTGTTGTACAAGAAACGCCCAGTGTCGCCAACGATGCCGGCATATAACAGCCGAGCCACTTGCGCATTGAGCTTCAACTGCCCGTTGCTGTGTTGGATCAAATCAAAAATCAATTCAGAAGTGGAGCTGGCATCTGGCACGACCCACAACAAATCCCCATACGCATCGTCATTGGGGTGATGATCGATTTTGATCAAGTATTTCCCAGTGTTAAACCGTTGATCAGAAACCCGCGGGGTATCTGCGGTGTCGACTGAAATCACTAAGGCATTTTGATAATCGGCAGCTTGGACGTCATCCATAGTGAATAACCAATCCAAGTTCCCGACGTCACCGCCGGCTTTGAGCACGCGCTTGTCCGGATAAGCGGCTTGAATGCTGGCTGCTAAGCCACCTTGTGAGCCTAACGCGTCAGGATCTGGATTGACGTGGCGGTGAATGATGATGGTATCATACGCTTTGATTTGCGTGAGAATGTCGTCTAACAACATCTTAATTCCTTTCCAGCAATTGGCAAGTGACCAATGCTTTGGCAACTGGCAAGCCGTCAGTTTGCAATTCGATATCTAACGTCGCTTCATGGCGGGTCAATTCCAAAGGCCGCACATGAATGTTGACAGTGGTTTCCAACTGGATCGGCCGGAAGGTGTGCAAGGAAAGTTGCGCCACTAACACATTGCGTCGTCCTGCTCGGTTCAAAAAGCCGGTCGCCGCCGTGTTGACTGCTTCATTCAACACGCCAAAACTCAAGGTGCCCAGTTGATTGGTCATCATCGGGGTGGTGTGCAGCCGGTAATCGGCCACGTCGACGCGAGTGGATTCGATCAAACTCATTTGCCGGGCAACTTGGTCAGCATAAGTGGCCGCATCGCGATTGTGATTGAGGTCGGCCATGCTGGCAAACACCGCGTGCCGGGTGACGATCCCAAGCAATTGCCAAGAATCATCGACCACTGGCAGAACATCTAAACCGTTGCCTTGCATGGTGTGACCGACGCTGGTGATCGATAAATAAGGTTTAACCGTCAGCGGGTCTTTGACCATCACGCGTTCTAATGGGGTGGTGGTTTTTTTGCTGTGGACTTGGGCATCGGCCACCATACCGACTAAGCGGCCGCCTGCCGTGATGATCGGCAAAACAAAATCACTGCGATCACCGCGCAAGCGCAAGAAATCCGCCACGGTGCCATCAGGCGTTGCCGTTTTGACCTTACTCAGTGGTGAGTACACCGCCGCCACCGTTAAAATGTCTTGCTTGATAGCTTGATCAGACAACGCGCGGTTGATCATCGTCGCCACGGTGAACGTATCATAACTGGTTTGCATCACCGGCAAAGATTCCGCGTTAGCTTTGGCAATCACCGCATCGCTTGTCATAAAGCCCCCAGTGATCAACACCGCCGCGCCATTTTCTAAAGCAAGCTTTTGCGCATCTTCACGGTTCCCAATGATCACCAAGGCATTGGGGGTGATGTAGCGGATCATTTCATCAGGGGTCATCGCCCCGATCACAAACTTGTCGAGTTTTTTGGTCAAGCCAGCTGAGCCGCCGAGGACTTTGCCGTCGATCAGCTTCAACAACGCCTTCAAGGTCAAGGAATCGATGTTGTTGATCGGCTTTTGCTCAATGCGAATCGTCCCGACGCGTTCGATGGTCGACACTAATCCGGTATTTTCAGCTTCTTTGATGGCGCGATATGCCGTGCCTTCAGAAACTTGTTGTTGCTTGGCAATCGTGCGCACCGAAATTTTAGTACCCACTGCTAAGTTAGCAATGTATTGTAGGATCTGTTCATGCTTCGTCGCCATCATTTTACCTCACGTGTCCTCAGTTAGGCTAAGTATAACACAATTCACAGCTGTACCAATCACAGTGGCAGATCAAGATTTTCAAATTGTTGGGCTTCAAGGCCAGTGACCGTGATGCCCAGCAGGCGAATCGCGATTTCTTGGGGTTTGATTTGTTGCCACAACTGCCACGCCACATTGAAAATGTCTGTGGATTGATTGATAAACTGTGGCAAACTGGTGCGCTTGGTAATCGTGTTAAAATCGCGATCACGCACTTTCAATACCACGGTTTTGCCATGTTTTTGTTTGCTAGCCAAAGTTTCCGCTACCATTTCTGCCAAATGCTTCAGCTCTTGTTCGACTTGGGCATCGGTGGTTTTCACAGCACGATAGGTCCGCTCTTTGCCGATTGACTTGCGATCACGCACTAGCACCGGCCGATTATCGATACCGCGCGCATGTTGATACAGCCCTAACCCCATTTTGCCAAAACGCTGCACCAGGTCTGCTTGACTGTATTGCAACAAATCAGCGCCAGTTTTAATACCCATATCTTCCAGCACCGGTTTGGTTTTCGCGCCGACGCCACGAAACTCGCCGATCGCCAAGCGTTCCAAAAAGGCTTGCGCTTGTTCTGGCAAAATCACCGTGCGACCATTCGGCTTATTATATTCGCTGGCTTCTTTGGCCAAAAACTTGTTATATGACAACCCAAAACTGCAAGTCAGATTGGTTTTGTTTCTGATGGCTTGTTGCAACCACAACGCCAAATCGATGGTGGTTTTAAAATCCTTGTTTGCCGTCACATCCAAATACGCTTCATCTAGCGCCACTGGTTCGATCAAATCTGTCACTTGATGAAACAACGCGTGAATTTGATCCGACACCGCATGGTATTTGGTAAAGTCTGGGGCTTTAAAGGTCAACACTTTTTTCGGCACCAGGCGCAAGGCCTCTTGGGCACTCATCGCTGAGTGTACCCCGTATTGCCGCGCGACATAGTTGGCCGTGGTGACCACGCCTTTGCCCCCAGTTTTGCGCGGATCATGGGCGATCACCAAGGCGCGCTTTTTCAACGACGGATCATCGCGTTGTTCGATCGACGCATAAAACGCATCCATATCGATATGCAAAATCCGCCGACTGGTATCATTGATTTCTGGTACTGATAACCATTCGCCCATTGCGCGCCTCCTTTCTATCGTGTCTGGCTTCGTGCGTGTTTCATGCCCGCTATCCGGCATCAGTGGCCTAGCTCCGTTCCAGTGATTTGAAATTGGGACTCCAGCTGGCCACCGGTACGTGGAGAGGGTCCTCGCCGGAGCTAGCCGAGATGTGTC
>CAKRHU010000107.1 GCA_934339215.1 uncultured Lacticaseibacillus sp. | reverse complement strand
GCATAAAAAAACCGCCATTGCTGACGGAAAAGTTTGGGGGAACTTTTTTGGGAGTGTAAGTTAATGTGTAAGCATAAGGCTGACTACCGTTGCCTTACTATGGTTCTAATTATATCCAGTAATATAACTAATTCATGCCAAGATTAATAAAAATCCTTTATTAATTTTGAACTAGCATTTTACTGTAACCATCGGCAAGGCACCCATTATTTACCCAAAACATGTGAGATTTCATGGCTTTCTTCAATAACGACTAGACTTTTTAGTAACCCCCAACAGCCACATCTTGGTCATCATTGATCACCATGACATTCACAGGGCTTTGGCGTACCACATAGGCCGTCGTTGAGCCCGTTAAGAAGCGCTCGATCGCATTGGTCCCAGATTTGCCGATCACGATCAAGTCGCAAGCATAATTTTTCGGCGCGTCTTTAGCGATCGTCGACTTCGGATTACCTTCCATCACCACCGTTTTCACCTTAAGACCTTTTGCTTTCACCATTTCTGCGGCATGGTCCAACATCCCCGTTGCCACGTCGGCCAGTTGGTGGTAAACATCATAGTAATTCACATCGCGGGCATAAGTGGCATAGTGATCTGAATCCACCACATTTAACAAAACGATTTCTGCATCAGTCAACTGTGCTAACTCTTCAGCTTTAGCCAACGCGACATAAGCATTGTGCGAGCCATCCAGTGGTACTAAGATCCGGTCAAACATCTGCATTCCTCCTTTGGTGTGTTTCTACTATTATCATAACAAGTTCGCGCACCACAAACCAATTTGAGCTGGGCATGAAAAAGGCCCACCGCTTTCACGATAGGCCGAGGCCTTAACGCTGTTTAACTGCGATGCGCCGCTTAGCATGATCGCTCATCGCCCAATACGTGACGCCAAACGATCCGATTCCGATCAGTATGACTAGCATCTTCTTCACCCGCTTTATAACGGTGAAACTTTGTTGTTCGCGTCTTTGGTCACTTTCATCGCTTGAATCGAAATATAGCCGAGCTTGGTGACTAAACTTTTCTGCACGGCACTAGAATTCATAAAGTCTAAGAACGCTTTGGTGCCCGCATCAGGTGTGCCTTTGGTGTACATGTGCTCGTACGACCAGATCTTCCATTTGTTGGTTTGCACATTGGCCGCCGTTGGTTTCACGCCATCGACTGACAACGCCGGCACATCAGACTTCACATAAGAAAAAGCCAAGTAGCTGATCGCGCCAGGCGTACCCGCCACGATTTTTTGCACCGTCCCGTTAGAATCTTGCTCTTGCGTGGTCATCGCCTTTTGCCCATTCATCACGGCGGCTTCAAAAGTCGCCCGTGTCCCAGAACCAGCCGCACGATTGACCACGGTGATTTTTTCATTCTTGCCGCCGAGCGTTTGCCAATTGGTAATTTTCCCAGTGAAAATGTCCCGCAACTGACTCATCGTGACATTCTTCACGCCAACGTCTGGATTAACCACTGGTGCCATCCCGACGACTGCGACTTGATGATCTTTGAGCTTAGTCGCATCAAGGCCGGCTTCTTGTTCCGCGAAAATATCCGAATTGCCGACAGTCACCGAGCCTTGGGCCACTTGTGACAAACCAGTCCCTGACCCGCCACCTTGAACGGTGATTTTGGCAGTTGGATGATCAGTCGTATACAGTTGCGCGGCTTGTTCCACTAAGGGTTGTAAAGCCGTCGAACCCACGGCGACGACTTTGGTAGCCGCCGTTGTTGAGGAACTGGAAGTCGTTGTTGAACTTGTAGCATTGCCGCAACTGACTAACACGCTGACCACACTCAGCAACATCATGCCTAAAATTAGCGTCGATTTTCGTTTCATGGATCATTCGCTCCTTTGATGTTTGCCACTTCAGAAAACACCTTTAGCATAAAGAGCGCTTGTAAAAATCAAGCCTTAAGGGCGTAAAAGTTGTGTCGCAATCGTGTAAAGACCGATATGAAAAAACCGCCGCAGTCGCGCGACGGTTTCAAAATATTACCAAAGATAATGCACTGGATTTTTGATTTTCTCATCATAGACGGCTTGCACGATCTGCATCTGTTCAGCCGTTAACGCTGGCAGATCTGAAGCGCTGGTGTTGCGCTCAATTTGGTTGGGATTAGAAGCGCCTGGAATCACCGCAGACACCGCATCATACATCAGAATGTAACGCAAGGCATCCCCGGCCAAGTTCTCAGTCCCTAGACGTTGTTTCAATTCATCAGCGGCTTGGACCCCGGTTAAGAAATCCACGCCAGAGAAGGTTTCCCCTTTATCAAATAATTCCCCGTTGCGGTTATTGGTGCGCTGATCGGTTGGCGCAAAAGTCGTGTTGGCAGACATTTTGCCAGATAACAAACCAGAAGCTAACGGCACCCGGGCTAAAATGCCGACATGGTGTTGCTTGGCCAAATCAAAGAAGACTTCAGCCGGGCGCAAACGGAACATGTTGAAAATGATCTCCACGGCAGAAATATCATAATCTAAGGCTTTGATAGCTTCTTCGATGCGTTGTACCGAAACCCCGTAGTTTAAGATCTTGCCTTCACGCTTCAAGTCATCCAACGCCGCAAAAATCGACGGATCATAATAAGCATCGGTTGGCGGGCAGTGCAACAACACACAATCCAAGGCGTCAACGCCCATGTTCTTCAACGAGTCATCAACGTACTTGCGCAAGTGTTCGGCGTTGAAGTGTTCAATTGAATAAGGCGTTTCTTTGTGGCCGATTTTGGTGGTAAAGTGGACATCTGGGTGTTCACGGACGAAGGCGCCCACTGCTTTTTCACTTTCGCCACCTTGATAGCCATCAGCGGTGTCAAAGAAGTTGACGCCGTGATCATAGGCGGCCTGCAAAGTATCCTGCGCATCTTTTAAGTTGTAAGGTGCGCCCCACTTGCCGCCGAGTTGCCAAGTGCCCAGCGATACTTCCGAGATTTTAAAACCAGTTTTACCGAATTCGCGATATTTCATAATGGCCTCCAAATTTGAAACTTGACGGTATCTATTTTATACTGGGGACTCTAAAGATACTAGCACGCACTAATTTGTGCCTGAAAGGATTCACGATGACTGATATTGTCCGCAAAGACGCCCTCACCCGCCTTGAAAATGGTGATTTCTCTTGTGCCAAAGAACTGACTTTGGCGATGTTTTCCGGCAAATGGAAATTGATTTTGCTTTGCCACTTAGATGAACATGGCGCTTATCGCTTCAATGAATTGCGCCGACTACTCCCTACCATCACCCATAAAGTGTTGACCAACCAACTGCGCGAACTCGAACAAGATCGCTTGATCACCCGCAACGTTGCCCCTGATGGTCAAAATAAAGTCAGCTATGCGATCACCCCACTGGGTCATTCCTTAATGCCGATCATTGATGCGATGTGCCAATGGGGGGATGCCCGCATCGCCGAGCTTCAAGTTCAGCCCAAATTTACCGCCGATGAAACCATTGTGCCCAAGGAGGCGTCACATGCTTTATAATGCAGCCTTAGTCCTTGAAGGTGGCGCCATGCGCGGGCAATATACTGCCGGCGTGCTGGACTTTTTCATGCAACAAGGCCTCCAATTTAAAACCGTCATCGGCGTATCTGCCGGCGCACTCAGCGGCACGAATTATATCTCCCATCAACCTGGCCGCACCAATGCGGTCAACGTGCACCACCGCATGGATCGCAATTATATCTCCTTGCGCCGCGCTTTGCGTCGCCAAGATATTATCAACTTAGATTATTTATTTGAATCCCATGGTGGCGACTGGGAAGATTTTGACGAGTTGACTTATCGCACCAGCCCCATGGAATTTGTGGTGGTCGCCACCTCCATGGTCAAAGGCCGTGCGGTATACTTCCACTCCCCACAAGGCCAAGACTTAGTCGCCAACTTAAAAGCAAGTTCGGCGATGCCTTTTATCTCGGCGCCAGCTTATACCGGTTACGGTTTATGCTTAGACGGTGGCGTCGCTGATTCCATTCCCTATGAATACGCCCAAGCCAACGGTTATGACAAAATCGTCGTGATCCGTACCCGTGAGCGCACCTATCGTAAAAATGCTACCAGTGCCGTGTTGCGCCGTGCCTATCAACAAGCTTTCAGCAATTATCCAGCATTTGTCGAAACCGCGATCGGTCGGCCTGAAATGTACAATCGCCAAGCTGAACAATTGCAGACATTGGAAGCCCAAGGGAAAACTTTTGTGATCGCGCCAGCGCAGCCGGTCACCGTCGGCCGTTTGGAGCGCGACACGGATAAGCTTGAAGCCTTGCATGCCACAGGGATGGCCGACGCCAAGGCACAACTGACTGCGATGCAAGCTTACCTCAATGCCTGATCATTGAAAAAGCCGACTAGAAATTTTTCCAGCCGGCTTTTTTGCGTTCACTCATGGTTTTGTTTGTGCACTTCATACATGACGAAAGTGATCACCCCAAGCAACCCGACAACTAACAAACTCAATACGATCAGCATCACCCAAGATAACATCACGATCCCCCCTTTGTGTGAACGCATAGGTAGGATAACTTGAATGCTTGGATCTGGCAATTTTGAAGCAATATAACGTTTAGCCCGCAAAAGTCGACGTTTAGCGCAAACTTGAGTCAAAGGGCTTGGCTAGTGATATACTGAACTTGAAATTCATAAGGAGGCATCATCATGGAAAAGGTTCAAGCTGCTTTTGCGCAAGTTGCTTTACACGGCTTACCGGCTAGCGATCAGCGATCAATGGTCGCATTGTCCAAGTCCATGCACTAAAAGTTGACGGTTTACAATTCCCTGAGCTAGGCACTTTTGCGCCGCTACTCAATGAGCGCAAACACCAAATCACGGTCATCTTAAAAGATGGGACTCTGACGTTCACTAACCAAGATCAGCCACTTTGGGCCTTTACGCCAACAACAGTGGATCTCTTTTGGCAGCGTCGCGCGCCTGCCAATGGCGTGTTCGTTGGCGGTAAAAATACTGTCGATCCGGCTTTTCATAGTATCCTACATCTCGTCGCAACAGGCATTGATTTTTATTTACGCATTCCTGGCGCCAAGGCGGCGCGTTACTTATTGGATCACCCCAACGACTTGCCACTTCGCGATGTCCTCAACATCAAACAGATTCCTTATCACGAATCAGAAATCGAACTGACCAAAGTCATCAACACATTCGGATATAGTCGGCTGATCAGCAATACTGAACTCGCATTTTTCGATGATGATCAAACAATTGGTTTGTAATCTAAAAAGTTGTGCCCCCGATTTTGCCGGTCGCACAACTTTTTTCGTTTTGAGGAAAGCGCGGCGCCATCCGGTGATAAAAGCCATGAGCGGCTAATTGCCAGAAATTGTCACTGCGATAACGCTCGCTTAACCAATATTTTGCCAATACAAAACCATTGTAATACTCATCACCATGATCAAATTGTAGGTGCACTTCATCCTTATGTTGAAGCGCGGTGAAATTGCGCTCCGCAACCCGACGAATGGTTTCAAAGGTGACTTGATGATTCAGGATTTTCTTTTCAGTCACGTTATTGGCAATTGCGATCATCGTCGGCGTAAACACTAGTATACCAGTTGCCGTCAAGCTCATCGGCCCCACCTTGTGCCACCAACATCAGCCAACGTTGCGAAATCATAAGCCGTATCATTCGGAATCCGCCAAGCTGCAAAAAAGTTATGGTCTGGCAATAACCCAGCTTCTTTGATGACAAGTTCAAGTTCCCAGCGATCTGGTACCGCAGTCGTCATAAGCTTTCTCCCATATCGTGACAACGTCTTTAGGTTCATGATACGACGGGAGGATTCGTTTGTATATAGCGCTTACTCGTATCGAACAAAAAATCGGCAAAAGATTATCGAAAGAATGAACGCCCGTTATCTCAACGTTTCGACGCATACATTCTAAAGATATTGCCGATTTCGATCGAATCCACAAAAGAATCACAAAAGATTGTCACACTGCTTCACCCCAAAGCTGAC
>CAKRHU010000106.1 GCA_934339215.1 uncultured Lacticaseibacillus sp. | reverse complement strand
TCTCTCTCCCCGGGTTTGCGAGGCGCTTCCCCTCGTTGCGAAGAAACCTGACGACGTAGCCTTAGCCGTCTCTCCACTTTGTTAGCGCTATCAGAATAACACCATTAGGCGGAATTCGCCAGTGCTTAATTGTAAATATTTGGTATCGTAACAGTGAGTTTTCGTTATAAAAATCGTGCAGTTAGTGTTTAATCTGTTATATCGGTCTATCGAACTCATTTATAACAAAATATCAAGTCGCCAGACGTGATTTCAATTCATACGAAGTCATCTTTAATCCCGGTTTACATTAACGCACGCTTTCCGTGCATCGTAAGTGTTTCAGGCCCGCCATCAGGTACCAGTGTTTTGGCTCCATTTCAGCGATTTGGAATTGGGACTCCAGCTGGTCGCCACGACATCGTAAGAGCCCTCGGGAAAGCTAACTTGAATCATCGCTACGCTCTGATTCGAGTGGCCTCCAACTGCGATAGCGTATTGCTGCAAGTTCACTTTCTGGAATACTCGAGATGATTTTTCGATACTTCCGCCAAGTTGTCGTTGTAAATCATCCTTTCAATGCCGGCGCTACGATTGCAACGCAACAATGCTGAAAGATAACAAGAAAGATCATGCCGGTCAAATAGTATTCGGTATCCAAAACAAAGACCCCTAAACCAGATGCGGTTTAGGGGTCTGCTTAACGCGACTCGATTATTTGGCGAAGAATGGCACGGAGCCATCCACAGCTTCAGCGATTTCATCAGAATATGGGGCAATGGTCATGCCCAGTTCTGAATCAGCCAAGTATTCATTAGAAATGACAGTCAATTGATCGAAGTAATCACTGTAATCATCGAGGACTTGCATGTCCAAAATCAAGAAAAAGGATTGTTGTTCGCCGATGGTCAACGTTTTGATCCAAGCTTTGGACACCAGATCATCGCTGGCAAACTTGTCAGCTAATGATTCAAGTAAACCTTCTGGGGCTTTTTGACTGTCGCCGATGTGGACTGGTTGGTCAGTTTGATCATGGCGGGCTTGGGCTTGTTTGCCCAGGTCGATCAAAGAATCGCGATCAAGGGTGATGTTATCCTCAAATGGATTGATGACGGCACCTTGGACATCATCGTTTGAGCTGATCAAGTTGACCATTTCTTGGAAGTTGATGACGACAGGATGGCATTTGTCGACCGTTTCTTGATTGCCCCCTTCTGCCCATTGATCCAGCAAGGTTTGGGCCGCTTGCCAGTCCGTGAAGAACGGATGGAAGGTTTTGTCATCTTCGCCAGTCAGTAATGGGAAAGAGATTTCCATCGGTTCGTCGAAGTTCAAATGACCGTCTTCAGTCGTCGGCACGTTTTCGTCACTTAAGGCAAAAGTGATCAAGTTGGCTTGTTCCACCAAGTTTTCCAAAAAAGCGGACATGTTTTCTTGTGATTGATCAAGCGTCACTGAGCGCCACAAACCCAATAGATCATCATTGGTGACTTGGTGCGCGGGATCGATTTGGCGATCGTCGGATCGGTTATCGTTGGTGTCATTGTTGCCAAAATTGAAAATTCCCATGTTGGCGCCTCCTATAGTTTAGCGGTTAAGGTCACATCTGGATACTTGTCAGCAAACCAGCGCAAGGCGTATTGGTTTTCAAACAAGAATAACGGTTGGTCGTGAATGTCTTTGACCAGCAAGTTACGCGAGCTGGACATTTTTTCATCGAGTTGTTCTGGGTCGATCCACCGGGCCACACGAGAGCCGATGGTAGTCATTTCAACTTCAGAGTTGTATTCATTTTGCATCCGGAATTTGAACACTTCAAATTGCAGCTGGCCGACTGCCCCTAAGATGTAGTCGTTAGTCGAATACGTCCGATACAACTGCACGGCACCTTCTTGCACCAGCTGCGTCATCCCTTTGTGGAAGGACTTTTGCTTCATGACGTTCTTGGCGGTGACGCGCATGAAGAGTTCTGGGGTAAATTGTGGCAAGGCTTCGTATTCGCGCTTTTGTTTGCCCGCATAAATCGTGTCGCCGATTTGGAAGTTCCCGGTATCATAAAGCCCGACAATATCCCCTGCAACCGCAGTTTGCACTGATTCACGGGAATCTGACATGAATTCCGTGGCATTGTTCAAACGAATGGTTTTGCCAGTGCGGGCTAAAGTGACGTCCATGCCACGATCAAATTCGCCGGCGCCGATACGGACAAAAGCGATGCGATCACGGTGGTTAGGGTTCATGTTGGCTTGGATTTTGAAAACAAAACCAGAGAAATCAGGCGCAGTTGGCATCACTTCTTCGCCATCTTGCATCTTGTGCGGGCCTGGTTGTGGGGCCATGTCAACGAAGTGCTTGAGGAAGGTTTCCACCCCAAAGTTCGTCAACGCGGAACCGAAGAACACTGGCGTTTGATCGCCGGCCATGATTTTTTTGAGATCATATTGGTTGCCGGCGTCGTTGAGCAAGTCGATATCATCTAACGTATCGCGATAAGTGGATTCATTGGCAATTGGTTCGGACGGATCAAGCTTACCATCTTCATTTAATGGTAAGAACTTCTCGCCGGCTTCATTTTCGCGGTAAAGTTCGATTTGGTTGGCCATGCGATCGTACAAACCGATCAAGCCTTTGCCCATCCCCATTGGCCAGTTCATCGCGTAGCCTTCGATGCCGAGCAAATCTTCGAGTTCAGCGATCAAGTCCAGCGGTTCGCGCCCATCACGATCAAGTTTGTTCATGAAAGTGAAAATCGGGATACCGCGCTTTTTGACGACTTTAAAGAGTTTCTTGGTTTGGGCTTCGATCCCTTTGGCGGAGTCGATGACCATGACCGCAGCGTCGACAGCCATTAAGGTCCGGTACGTATCTTCAGAGAAATCTTCGTGCCCTGGCGTGTCCAAAATATTGATGCGTCGGCCTGCGTAGTCGAACTGCATCACAGAACTGGTGACCGAGATCCCACGTTGTTTTTCAATGGCCATCCAGTCAGACTTGGCAAAATGCCCTGACTTTTTAGCTTTAACCGTACCAGCTTCGCGAATGACGCCCCCAAATAACAGGAGTTGTTCGGTAATAGTGGTTTTCCCGGCATCCGGGTGAGAGATAATCGCAAAAGTGCGCCGCTTGGCGACTTCATCTTTTAAGGCTTGAGGTTTCATTAAATGTCCTTTCACACGTCACTTGGGTCAAAGCCCACGAAAAGCGCTCCGAGCTAAAAAGTCGAAGCGTGGTCGTTATCCATTATAAAGAAAACCTTGGCCCACGTCCACCTGCACAACGCCTTGATTTAACGGGGGTTTAAATATTTCATTTTGATGACTTGTATCAAACACCCCATTTTTCGCAAATATATATAGTGAGGAGGAATGTTAAATGATAGTAGGGATTTTTGTTTCGTTGTTGGCGATTTTTGGTATCGGGCTGGTCAGCGTCTTAAACAGCCGACACCGCTGGCCTTTCAAGTTGTGGCCCGCGATCTTAGGGTTATCGCTGTTGGCAGTTGGTGGTTTATGGGAAGCAGGGTCTGCCCAAGCCACACCGAAGTCGACCACGGTTTCCAGTAGCAGTGCGTCCAAACCATTGGTCAATAACGGCAAATTAGCGTTGGATGGGAAAACCTTCACCGCAGATTTTGATCATGATGACACCTACACGCTCGAAGTCCCAGTCAAAGCTGGCGATCGCGTGCAGCTGAGTGACAGCACGAATCAAAACGCCGATGTGGACGAACCACAAGATTATGGTGACACCGTCAGTTATGAGCTGACCGCAAGCGTTGCGCCGGCCAAGATCCATCTCAAGCTGATCCACAAAACTGGCTACAAAACCGCTGACTTCAAGATCTTACCGGATCCGAATCAGCAAAGTAAATACGCCGTGTCATCGAGTAAGCGAGCTGTTGCTGACAGCATTTCGGCAAGTTCAAGTCTGGCTGAGTCAAAGTCAGTATCAGCCAGCGAAAGTAAAGTGGAATCAGCTAGCATCAGTGCTTCTGCATCGATTGAAGCCTCATGGTCGCGCTCGGAATCAATTTCCGCTTCCGAAAGTGTTGTCGCTTCATCTAAAGCTGCCGCCGCTAGTGCTAAAGCCGAAGCCAACAAGTACAACACTGGCATCACCTATGATCAACTGGCGCGCGACCCAGACACTTATATGGGCAAATTGTTGCACTTAACAGGGAAAGTGATTCAAGTAGTCGAAAGTGATACGGAAACGGATCTGCGGGTGGCGATCGACGGCGATTACAACAATGTGGTGTTAGTGGTTTATGACCCAAGCACGCGCAGTACTCGGATCCTAGAAGATGATAAAGTCACCTTTTACGGTTTGAGCCTGGGGACGCAAAGTTACACGTCAACTTTAGGTGGCAAAATTACCGTGCCGCTAGTCCAAGCAGATAAAATCGATGATAGTGGAACACAGCACCTAGTGATTACGGTTATTAAAAAACGGCCTGCTTTTTGACAAGCAGGCTTACATATCGGAATTGACAGGGACGGGTCACACTCGTATAACGTGTATAGACACCACATTTTTAAGTCAGAAAGGTTGCTGATTCCATGGTTGTTTCATATCACACGCAAAAAGTCGGCGCAGTGAATGTGTTTTATCGCGAAGCTGGTGACCCCAAGCGCCCCACCCTGTTATTGCTGCACGGCTTTCCCAGTGCTGGGCATGAATTCGACCCCTTGATGCCCAAACTTGAACAATATTTTCACTTGCTGGCACCAGATCTACCAGGCTTTGGCCAGACGCATTGTCCAGAAGACTTCGAGTATACTTTTGCGCATTTGACGCAAGTGATCCACGACTGGCTGAAAGATCGTGGCGTCACCCACTATTATTTATACGTCTTTGATTATGGCGCCCCGATTGGTTTTCGACTCGCGCTTCAAAATCCAGACGCCATTCTTGGCATCACCAGTCAAAACGGCAATATCTACCGCGAAGGTTTAGGCGCGAAATGGGCCGAGCGGGCAAAATATTGGGCGCATCCGACGCCAGCGTTGCGCAAATTTTATCAATCAGCCTTTGCACCAGACACGATCCGCAACCAATACCTCACCGGCACCAAACCAGGCACCATCTCAGCAGTGAATTACACCAAAGACATCGACTTTACCCTTAAAGCCGATTACGCTGAACACCAATCCGATTTGATCTTCGATTATCAAACTAATGTGGCGATGTATTCCCAGTTTCAAGCTTATTTGCACCAATATCAGCCTAAACTCCTCGCAGCTTGGGGGAAAAATGATCCTTCATTCATTCCGGCTGGCGCTAAAGCTTTCACACACGATGACCCGAACACGCGCGTCGCGTTGCTGGACACTGGCCATTTTGCCTTGGAAACACACGCAGACGTGATAGCAAAGCTCATGATCGAAACTTTTGGCCCAGATTAAAACGTGCTATAATAAATGAAAATATTATGAGAAACTAGGGATCACCATGGAAATCAAAACCACCACTCACCTCGAATCACAAACGTACCAAGACGCCTTGGCGATTCGCACCACGGTTTTTGTCAATGAACAAGGCGTCGACCCGCATTTGGAAGTCGATGCTAACGAAGACTTGTGCACGTACTTTGTCGCTTATGAAGCCGGCTTGCCGATCGGCACCGCCCGCTTGTTGCCAGAAGACTACGGCTATCACGTGCAACGCGTCGCCGTAGAAAAAGCTTACCGCCATCATGGTGTCGGCAAGGCCCTACTTGAAGCGATGCAAAAATTCGCCAAAGAAGTCCAAGCACCTGAAATTCGCCTTGGTGCGCAAGTCCAAGCGTTAGGATTCTACAAAGCCCTTGGCTACACCCCAACGGATAAACCAGAATTTATGGAAGCCGGCATTCGCCATCGCGAAATGCATATCATGTTGTAAACCAAAAACTACCGTCGAAAATTTCAATTCGACGGTAGTTTTGCGTTATTCAGCTAATACTCTTTCATCTTTAAATCCGGCTTTTGAAATTGTATTGCTGTCCGGCATCGTAAGCGTTTCTGCCCGCCATCAGGTGCCAGTGGTCTAACTCCGTTACAGTGATTTGAAATTGG
>CAKRHU010000105.1 GCA_934339215.1 uncultured Lacticaseibacillus sp. | reverse complement strand
ACGGTGGTTTACAAGAGATCACGGCGACTATTCAACACGAACAAAATGCGATTATTCGCGAATCAGGGCATCCAGTCGTATTGGTTGAAGGAGTCGCCGGTTCTGGTAAAACCTCGGTGATGCTGCAACGCGTCGCTTATCAGTTGTTCCAACATCGCGGTGAGTGGTCGGCTGATCAAATGCTGATCATCACGCCTAATCCTGCTTTTGGTCAGTATATCAAAGGCGTTTTGCCAGCTTTAGGTGAAGCTGAAGCAATGACAGTAACTTATCCGCGCTTGTTAACCCAATTGGCCAACCGCTTTGGCATTGATGCGGTTGATCAAGAGCATGAACAACTCGCAGCCATCGATGTCGCCTTGGCGCAACCTAGCGGCGATTTTGTCGGGCGGATTGGGCAACAAGCTTGGAATCAAAGTGATGCCAGTCAAAGTTTTTTAGCGCGGATGCAGCGAGTGTGGCGGTGGTTGCAGGCGACTGAACAATTCCCAGAGAATTTAGCCGGCTGGATCGACTTTGAGCGCTTAGCGCAAGCATTTGTTTTGAGGCCCTTCAGTGGCTTGGATCAACTTTATGTGCTGTTGAAAATCACTGATTATCAGCAAAGCGGCCTTAAATCTGTGTTTATCGATGAAGCGCAAGATTATCCAGATGCCATGTGGCGCGTGATTCGGAGCATCTTTTCCAAAAGTGAATTGACTATTGTCGGCGATCCGAGTCAAAAGTTGAGTGGGAAGGCAGTCGTGATTGCTGATTACTTTGGTGATCGGCGAGTGGCAAAGATGCAATTGACCACCAGTTATCGGGCCACCGGTGCGATCACGGCAGCATTTGCTGAATATGCAGGGGCTCAATGGGCAGGACAAATTGAAGCCGTGCAAGCGCAAGGCGTGGCCCCAGTGACCATCAAGGCGGAACAATTGAGCCAAACATTGGTCGACTTTAAGCCCACGAAGACGCAAAGTATTGCGATCATCACGCCTGATACTACTGAGGCGGTTCAGCTTGCCCAAGCGATGGATGGCCAGCGCTTGAGTACCAATGGTCAAAAAACCGTTAAACCGGGGCTCAATATTTTACCGCTCGCTTTAGCCAAAGGCCTCGAATTTGATTATGTCATTGTTTGGGATTGGCAAAATGACTATTATCAAGATCCTGAGTTTGGTGATCAACGTCGGTATGTGGCCGCATCGCGTGGGACCAAGCAGTTAGTGTTTGTCGAAAGCTAATGTATTAATAATCACCGGACGTCGAATTTAAAAAAACAACGACACAGATAACTACGCGTCAGCCACTGGACTAAAGATCAAGTTCAAATCCTTGCGCAAGGCTACCCGGTCAGCTAAAACCGCTTGGATAAGCTATGGACAAAAAAAGCTTCAGCCAATTGGCTGAAGCTTTTTTTACTCTCCGGATTAGACCCGGGTCACTTTACCTGATTTCAGTGCGCGAGCGGAAACCCAAACGCGCTTTGGCTTACCATCAACTAAAATGCGAACCTTTTGGAGATTTGCTTTCCAAGCGCGCCGGCTGGAGTTCAAAGCGTGGGAACGCTTGTTACCAAATACGGTGTGGCGCCCGGTGATTACGTCTTTTGCCAAAATGCTGACCTCCTTGCTTATTCGCCATCTGCGAATTTTTCACTAGACTAACTTATCATAATCTCGCGCTGTGTGCAAGATTTTTTGCAAAGGAAAATTACTTGACAGCACTTTTTTCGCGAACAGTTTGCGGAAAAGGGCTTTGGTGACAAATGCCATGCCCTATGCTAAACTTATTGGGAAATACTACCCTGGGGTAGTTGATTGCGCATTTTAGGAGGTTATAACATGGCGGTCAAAATCAAGACCAAATATGGGACCATTGATATTTCCAACAACGTCATTGCGACAGTAGTTGGTGGCGCGGCAACAGATATTTATGGCATCGTCGGCATGGCGAGTCGTAATCAGATCCGCGATAATCTCAACGACATTTTAAATCGTGAAAATTATGCCCGCGGCGTGGTCGTGCGTCAACTCGACAATGGCGTGGCGGTTGAAGTCAACATTGTGGTGGGCTATGGCACCAAGATCTCAGAAGTGTGCCGCAACGTCCAAGATAAAGTGAAATATAATCTTGAATCGATGTTAGGCGTTACTGCTAGTGCAGTGAACGTGATCGTGCAAGGTGTGCGGGTCCTCGGGGATTAACCGAGCGGCAAGCAATTATTGATAGGCATAGCCTTGTTTGGAGGATCAGTAGTGGAAGTATCTGAAATTAATGCGGCGAAATTCCAAGAAATGATTCGTGTGGCGGCTCATCGCTTAGCGAAAAATGCGGAATTCGTCAACTCTTTGAATGTTTTCCCAGTTCCTGATGGCGACACCGGGACCAACATGAACTTAACGTTTGCAACTGGCGCTAAAGCGGTTTTGGAAGCTGACGATCAACATGTCGGCCAATTGGCCAAGAAATTAGGCAAAGGTTTATTGATGGGCGCGCGTGGTAACTCAGGCGTGATCAGCTCGCAATTATTCCGCGGTTTTGCCAAAAGTGTCGAAGCCAAAGAAACGCTCAATGCCCAAGATCTTGCCGATGCTTTTGCCGGTGGGGTGGAAACCGCGTATAAAGCGGTGATGAAGCCTGTCGAAGGCACGATTTTGACGGTTGCTCGCGAAGGTGCCAAAGCCGGCTTAAAAGCTGCCCAAACGAGCACCGATACAGTGGTGGTCATGTCTGCGGTAGTCAAGGCTGCCAAGCGTGCTTTAGCGAAGACGCCTGACTTGTTGCCAGTCTTAAAAGAAGTTGGCGTCGTCGACTCCGGTGGTCAAGGCTTATGCTTCATTTATGAAGGTTTTCGTGAAGGTTTGGCCGGAGAGGCATCCGATGATGATTTCGTGCCAGATGAAGCCGAAATGAACGAAATGGTCAACGCGACTCATCATCAAGGCGCCCAAACGAAGTTGAACCCGGATGACATCGTTTATGGGTACTGTACCGAAATGATGGTTGAATTAGGCGTTGGCGAAGGCCCAAAGAAGCCATTCGACTATGAACCATTCCGTAACTACTTGAACGAACTCGGGGATTCCACTTTAGTTGTTGCCGATGATGAAGTAGTCAAAGTCCATGTCCATACGGAACATCCTGGGACCATTTTCAAATACGGGCAACAATTCGGCGCCTTAGCCAAGATCAAAGTCGACAACATGCGCTTGCAACATGAATCGATCATTGAACGCGAAGATGCCATCGCGGCTGAACAAAAGCCGCAACCATTAGCTGAATCTGGCGTCGTGGCGATTGCAGCCGGTGCTGGTTTAGGCGAATTGTTCCAAAGCTTAGGGGTTTCATATGTCTTAAACGGCGGCCAAACCATGAACCCATCGACTAACGACATCTTAGAGGCCATTAAAGCGGCACATGCGAAGAAAGTCTTGGTTTTGCCAAATAACTCCAACATTTTCATGGCGGCTCAAGAAGCTGCTAAAGCCAGTGACGTGGATGTCGCCATTGTCAAAACCAAAACCATCAACCAAGGTTTGACGGCGATGTTAGGCTACAACCCAGAAGCTAGTTTGGATGATAACCAAAACATGATGACCGGCGAACTGGCCAATGTGGTTTCTGGTTCAGTCACCCGCGCGATTCGCGATACCACTATTGATGGTTTAGCGATTCACACGGATGATTGGATGGGGATCATCGATGGGGCCATCAAAATTACCGATGTTGATCGCGTGCAAGCTACTGTTGACATGATCAAAGCGATGTTGGATGACGATTCTGAAATCATCACCTTGATCGTCGGGGCTGATGGGACCACTGCTGAAGCTGAACAGATTCAATCAGCGGTTGAAGGCTTGGATGAAGACCTTGAAGTTGAAATTCACCAAGGCGACCAACCCGTTTACCCATACTTGGTATCGGTCGAATAAAAATTGCCAAGAGGCCAGACCATCATTGGGCTGACCTCTTCGTTGTCTATGGCGACATTGCTTGAAAGGAGGAACTTGTGGCTTTAACTGACTCAGCATCCACGCTGCCAGGCGTTGGCCCAAAGCGCGCAGATGCATTGGCAAGCCTAGATATTCATACCGTTGGCGATGTGTTGTTTTACTTTCCATTTCGTTATGATGATCTGCAAGTGAAATCCTTGGATGAAGCTGCCGATCAAGAAAAAATCACGATCAAAGGCATCGTCGTGGCGGACCCCGTGGTGTCGCGCTTTGGTCCGCGGAAGAATCGCTTGAATGTCCGGGTGCAAGTCGACCGGGCGGTGGTGATGGTGACTTTTTTCAACCAGCCTTGGCTCAAAGATAAATTCACCCAAGGCATGGAAGCGGCCATTTATGGCAAATGGGACGCCAAACGCCATTCGATGACCGGAATGAAAGTCTTAGCCACCCAAACTGAAGATGCCCCGTCGATGGCGGCCATTTATCCTGCCAATAAAAATATTCGTCAAAGCACCTTGGCAGAGTTAGCGAAAGCGGCGTTTGCCAAAGAGCAAGGGCACATTCCCGATATCATTCCGCAAGTGATCCGCGAAAAGCTCCGCTTACTCAGTGATGAGCAGTTGATTCAAGGCATGCACTGGCCGAACTCATCGGCTGAAGCCAAGGCCGCCCGACGCACCGCGATTTTTCGGGAGTTCTTCTTGTTTGAATGCCAAATTCAATCCTTGCGCGAAGATAGTCAACTGGCAGCCAATGGCTTGGCGCTCCCGTTTGATAATCAACAAGTGCGTGGCTTGATCCAAACCTTGCCGTTTTCATTGACGACTGCGCAAAAACGGGTGGTCAATGAGATCTGTGCGGACATGCGCAGTCCCAAACACATGAACCGCTTATTGCAAGGGGATGTCGGGTCGGGGAAAACGATTGTCGCCGCCATTGCCTTGTATGCGGCAGTGACCGCGCGCTTTCAAGCAGCTTTGATGGTGCCAACAGAAGTCTTAGCGGAACAACATTTTGCCAAGTTGACGAAATTGTTTGCTGATTTTCCCGTAAAATTAGCGTTGTTAACTGGGACTACTAAGGGGAAACAGCGGAAAGTTACGCTGGAAGGTTTGGCAAGCGGCGACATCGATATCGTCATCGGGACGCATGCCTTGATCCAAAAAGCGGTCGATTATGCCAACTTAGGCTTAGCCATCATCGATGAACAACATCGCTTCGGGGTCAAGCAACGGCAGATCTTGCAAGACAAAGGGTTAAAGCCTGACTTACTGGCAATGACTGCCACACCGATCCCACGGACCTTAGCTATCACTACTTATGGGGAAATGGATGTGTCGACGATCGATGAATTACCAGCCGGGCGTCAACCGATCACCACCACTTGGGTGCGGCACAACCAAATGCGGGAAGCCTTGCAGCGCATGCAACAAGAGCTCAATGCGCATCATCAAATCTTTGCCATCACCCCATTAATTGCCGAATCGGAAAAAATCGATCTACAAAATGCTGAGCAGTTATATGCCGATATGCAAAAAGTTTTCGGTAAAATTGCAAAAGTTGCACTGCTTCACGGCCAAATGAAAGCAGACGAAAAAGATGCGATCATGCGGGCATTTTCTGATGGGGACATCGATTTGCTGGTTTCCACCACCGTGGTTGAAGTCGGCGTCGACGTGCCTAATGCCACCGTCATGTTGATCATGGATGCCGACCGCTTCGGCTTAGCCCAATTGCATCAACTGCGCGGCCGGGTCGGTCGAGGCAAATCTGCGGCGTATTGTATTTTAGTCGCGGATCCGAAAAACGACATGGGCGTTGAGCGCATGCAAACTATGGTGACGACGACGGATGGCTTCAAGCTGGCAGAAAAAGATTTGGAATTGCGCGGCTCTGGGGATATTTTTGGCGACAAGCAAAGTGGTTTGCCAGAATTTCGCGTTGCTGATCCCGTCACTGATTTTGCCACGCTGTCTGCGGCCCAACAAGTGGCTGCGAGTTTGTTTAAAACCGATCCTAGTTTATCTGCACCAGAATTTGCGCCTTTGCGCGCTTACTTAGCCCGACAACAACAGTTAGTCGGCACACTTGATTGAGGAGGCTTTTTCATGAAAATTGCAGTAGATGCCATGGGTGGCGATCATGCCCCTAAAGTGG
>CAKRHU010000104.1 GCA_934339215.1 uncultured Lacticaseibacillus sp. | reverse complement strand
TTTGGCAACTGTTGATGCTTTACAAAGCAATGCATAGCCATTTGCCACAACCATTCCAATTTGCTATGCTAATTTCAAGGTCAATACAAATCTGCCGCCGGGCAGGCATCACCTCCATATCCTTTAGGCTAAATAGGATATAGAAGTGGTGCATTTTTTTATTTTTAGGAGGACATTAATATGGCATGGCTTTATTTAACGATCGCGGGAATTTTTGAAGTGGTGTGGGCAACATTTATGAAAATGAGTATCGGTTTCCACAAACTTAACTTCACGATCCTCACCATGATCGGCATGATCATCAGCTTTGTGTGCTTGGCTGAAGCGACCCGCCGCTTGCCGATGAGCTTGGCTTACCCGATTTGGACTGGGATCGGCGCCGTTGGATCGATCATTGTCGGGGTGATTTTTTTCGGAGATCGCGTCAGTCCGATCACTTGGGCGTTTGTCGGTTGCTTATTGATCGGGATCATCGGCATCAAATTTACCAGTCACTAAAAAATGGCAACCTCCTATTTTCGAGAGGTTGCCATTTTCAATTAGGCGATGATCAATAATGACTTGATTGCTTCTCGTTGATCCATCGCTTCATAAGCTTGCTGCACATCATCGAGCTTAAAGCGCTTGGTGAACACACGCCCTGGATGAATCTCACCTTTCAGCACGGCGTCGAGTAACACGTTGCGGTCATAAGTGGTGACACTGGCGATGCCACCACGTAAGCCAACATTGGTCCAAAACGGCGCCGCATTAGCATCAGTCGCAACTTGAGGCACGCCGACACGGCCGACAACTGCCCCTGGGCGCGCACATTTGATCGCTGTATCAACAGACAAGGCAGTCCCAACGCATTCCAAAACAGCATCAGCGCCGCCATCAGTCATTTCAACGACTTTTGCGATGGCTGCATCCCCGCGTTCAGCAATAATATCGGTGGCACCGAATGCTTTAGCTAGGGCTTGGCGATCAGCGTGCCGGCTCATGGCAATAACCCGCTTGGCGCCCATTAATTTCGCGGCGATCACGCCACATAAGCCGACCGCACCATCACCCATCACCACGACGGTATCGCCAAGTTTGACTTCAGCGCTTGCGGCAGCATGATAACCCGTCGCCATCACATCTGATAAGGCTAAAAGATCATTGAGTTGCTCATCAGTGTAATCTTCAGGCTGACCAGGGATTTTCACTAACGACCAGTCCGCTTCAGTGAAGCGCACATACTCACCTTGAAAGCCACTACTCCCTTGTTCTTTGGCATTCAAGCAATTGCCTTCAAACCCGGCGCGACAAGCGGCACAATGACCACAACCATGGGTGAACGGCAAAATCACAAAATCTCCTGGCACCACATGCGTTACCGCAGAACCGACCGATTCCACGATGCCGATGGCTTCATGGCCGACGACAGAGCCAGCTTCACGCTTGGATAGCCCGCGAAACCACCACAAATCAGACCCACAAACACAGGCCCGGATGATTTTGATCACCGCATCATTGGGCTGTTCGATCATCGGTTTGGCAAATTCTTTGACGGCGACGTGCCCTGACTTTTCAAAGACGACGGTTTTCATGTTGAGCTCCTTTTTGTTGACTGACTGCAACAACGGGTGTTGGCATGAGCCACCCCAGTAACGTGATCATCACGCCAACAGCGCCAACTAAAATAATCGTATTCATGCGGACACCTCCTTCAATAAATTCAGCATACAACCTTGGAGCAACGCCAAGGCAAGGAAAAATCGAAACTTTTTTGCCTAAACCACAAAAAACGCCGATCAGCAGCTGACCGACGTTTCACGTGAAACTTATTGTGCCGTTTCAGCATGCGCCGAAGCCACAGTATTATGCAAACCGACAAACATTGTCCACGCGCCATAAGCAACGATCAATGCCGCCAAGAGCATCAACGCGATTTTGCCAAATGCTGCAATGCGGCTGATGCCATAGATCAGCACCCCTAAGCCGATCGCCATGCCACCACGCCATTCTTGGCGCGTGCCTTGATCGAGCATAAAGGCATGATACGCTGAAACTGCTTGTTCGTCGTCACCGGTCAACGTTCCCACGCGATACAACACACGGCGACCAAGTTTGCGGGCAAACACGGTGCTAGCTTCGGGGTCAGCATCAACGCCTACCACTTGTAGCGTTGATGCTGGCGTTTTGGCCATTTTTTCAAAATGATGCCAAGAACCGTGAACGCTGGTCAATTGATAACCGCGCTTGGCCCAGCGCTGTAAATAGCGTTGTTCTTTCATCAAATCATTGCGCAACAAGTGATAACTCAGCATTTTATTCCTCCACTAACGGGTAAACCGCACCTAACAAGCCCGCATTATTGCGCAAGCCTGCCGCCACGACTTTGCCCAACACCCGTTGTTTGACATGGCTGAGCCCAGTGTGGCGTATTTCTAATTCTTCGACCATTGCTTGTAAGTCAGCGATGAATTGATCATTGGCAGAAATCCCGCCACCGATCAAAATCAACTCTGGATCTAATGTGGCCAATAAATTACAACACATGATCCCAGCATCGACCAAAAAGTCATGATAAATTGGCGACGCAATGGGATCACTTTGATGCGCTAACGTGATGATCTGCCGCGCGTCAACGACTTCCTCAGCGTCACGGTGCACCCGCTTTAAACTGGCATTATACCGACGCACTAATCCAGAAACCACTGCGGCATGAAAATTCAGCGAGCTGGCTTCAAGGTCGTCGGTCCAATCCACTTCATGAGTCACATTCCAGCCAATTTCACCAGCCATACCGTGAGCCCCACGGAACACTTCCCCATTGATCACGATACCACCGCCGATGCCAGTGCCTAACGCTAACAAGAGATAATCTTTGACCCCTTGCGCAGCCCCTAACCAAGCTTCAGCAATGGTGGCGGCGTTGGCATCATTTTCCACGTGAGCAGGTAAACCGGTCGCCTTGGCCACCAATTCAACTAATGGACATTCGTATAAACAATCGATTGCCCCACCAGTGATCATATAGCCATCGCGTTGGACGATACCGGGGACACTGATGCCAATGGCTTGGGGCTGTTGGTCCGCGTACATGTTCACCACCCTGGTTAAAACGCCTAACAATTCGTCGCGATCACTTGGCGTCGACACGGCCGCATGCGCCAAGATTTCCCCTTTTTCATTGAGCAAACCATATTTAATGGTCGTACCGCCGATATCAAAACTGACATAATTACGCATACTTGCTTCCTCTCTGACAATAAAAGCCCGCAGTGCGGGCTTTTACGTTTAACGATAATCTGGGGTGACGTCTGATAAATCTTCGCCATTGGTGGCAATAACATGTTGGAACCAATAGAACGAATCTTTCTTCGAACGTGCTAAAGTCCCATTACCATCGTCATCTTTATCGACATAAATCATCCCATAACGTTTGGACATTTGCCCAGTGCCGGCGCTGACCAAATCGATGAAGCCCCAAGGCGTGTAGCCCATCAAGTCGACACCATCGACGGCAACCGCCAACTTCATTTGTTCGATGTGATCACGCAAGTAGCTGATGCGATAATCATCGTGAATATGACCATTAGCGTCAAGCTTGTCCACCGCGCCAAAACCATTTTCAACAATGAAGAGTGGCAAGCGAAAGCGATCAGTGAACCAGTTCATGGCATAGCGCAAGCCCATTGGATCGATTTGCCAACCCCATTCAGAAATCGGTACCGTTTCGTTGCGCACTTGATCGACTGATTCTTCATATTTGAAGGAATCAGGTTCGCTCTTTTTAGCGTGCACAGTGTTTGACATATAATAAGAAAAACCGATATAGTTCACTTTTCCCGCTTGTAAAACATCACGATCTTCTAGCGTAATATCCAAATCAAAACCGGCATTTTCCTGATACTTGGTCAGCCATGCTGGATAATAGCCAGTTGCTTGCACTTCTGCAAACCAATAGCGGGCTTGCATCGCGCGTTCAGCTTTAAAGATATCACGAGGATCTGGGCTGGCAGGATACAAAGGTACCATGGCGATCATGGCCCCAATTTGAAAATCAGGGTTGATTTGATGGCCGATTTGGACAGCCAAAGCAGAGGCAACACATTCATAGTGTGCGGCTTGATACATGACAGCTTCCGCATTTTCACCAGGCGCCACTTTAACGCCAGAGTTAGTGAACAACGCAAACGAGCCAGAATATTCCGCTTGGTTGTTGATCTCGTTAAAGGTCATCCAGTATTTTACTTTGCCTTTGTAGCGTTTGAATACCGTCATGGCAAAGTTGACGAAGAACTGGATCACTTTGCGATTGCGCCAGCCGCCGTATTCTTTAACCAGGTGATAAGGCATTTCAAAGTGAGACAGTGTGATCACTGGCTGAATACCTTTGGCTAACAAGGCGTCGAATAAATCATCATAGAACTTTAAGCCGGCTTCATTTGGTTCAGCTTCATCCCCATTAGGGTAGATCCGCGTCCAAGCAATGGAGGTGCGGAAGCAATTGAGGCCGAGTTCTGCAAACAAATCGACATCGCTTTGATACTGATGATAAAAATCGATCCCTTCATGGTTCGGGTAATTTTCACCAGGCTTGACGCCATCAGTGATCCGCCGTTCGACCCCGTTTGCGCCAGCGGTCATCACATCGGCAACACTGACACCTTTGCCACCTGCTTGCCAGCCACCTTCCAGCTGGTGGGCAGCGACCGCGCCGCCCCATAAGAAGTCTTTTCTCAATTGTGACATCACTAAACTCCAATCCTTATGTCAATAAAGGCGAAATCCCTTGCAGGCGGGGGAAATCCTCCTGCGCGGTATTTCGCCTCAACATGTTTACAAATTACTTAGCAGCTTCTGCTTGTTCTTCAGCCAAACGTTGTTGTTCTTGAGTGAACAGCATGTTGTCTTGGCGACGAACGAATGGCAAGTAAACAAAGAAGGTCATCACGAGCATCAATGCTTGCCACAAAGCGGTACGCCAGCCACCAACTAAGAAACCAGAAATAATTGGCGGCGTGGTCCAAGGCACATACACACCATTGAACAGCGGAATAATGCCGATCTTGATAGCCAAATAAGTCAGACCCATGGAAAGCATTGGGGTGAGCATAAATGGCAAAAGCATCATTGGGTTCAACACAATTGGTGCACCGAACAAGATTGGTTCGTTAATGTTGAACAAAGCAGGCACGATTTCCAATTTCCCTAAGGACTTCATTTGTTCAGACTTGGCAAACCACAGCATGTAAACAACCATCCCAATGGTGATCCCGGCACCAGTAACAGTCCCGAATTGATCAAGCAAAGCCTGGGTGAAAATGTGACCACCAGCAGCTTGCGTCAAGTTGCCAGCATGGAACAATTTCGCATTTTCAGTCCCATTGGAAAGCAAGATCGCAGTCATGATCCCAGAAACAATGGAGGAACCATGAACCCCAAAGAACCACAGGAACGAAATCAAGAGTGGCACGATCAAGGCCCCGCCGAAGGAATCGGTGATCCCTTGCAGTGGTGTTTGAATCACGTTGTAGATGAATTGCAACATGGAAGTATGAGCAAAATGATCAAAGGCCATGTAAACTAACATCCAGCCGGTGACCAACACAGCTGCTGGGATCAAGGCGATAAACGAGTTGGCCACGTTAGCAGGCACTTGTTCAGGTAACTTGATCGTAATGTTATGGGTAACAAACCAGGAATAGATCCAGCCAGTGATCAAACCGATGATGATCGCGGCGACCATCCCTTTACCAGCTAACCAAGACGTATCGATAAAGCCGGTTAAGTGAGAAACGTTTTTAACTAAAACTTTGCCGGTGCCATCAACGATCGGGGCCGTTGGTTGAAGGACGACCAAGAAACTGATCAAAGCAGTGATCCCGGCTGGCATCGGCGCGATGTGCTCATTATGTGCCCATTCATACGCGATCCCAGTAACGGCGATCAATGACATGACGTTAAAGGAGAAGTTCGTGGCCTGGTTGAAATAAGGAACCAACCCGGTACTGTTCATCCAAGCTGCCCAAGATTCGACAGGCAAGGAAGATAAGATCAAGAACACCGACCCAATAATAATGAAAGGAATGGTGTAGATCATCCCGTCTTTCAACGCGACGATGATCTTACTGTTGGTGAACTTCATGACTTTTGGCAACAATTTGTTGTT
>CAKRHU010000103.1 GCA_934339215.1 uncultured Lacticaseibacillus sp. | reverse complement strand
GCATCCACTTGAACTTTAATTTGTGCGGCCGCCGCTTGCGCTTGGGTCAACTTGGTTTGGGCTTGCGCTAAAGCTTGTTTGGCTTGCGTCAACGCGGTCGAGTCTTTTGGTGCTGTGGCTTGAGCTTTCGTCAAAGCCGTTTGTGCGGCTTTCAAGGCTGCTTGGCTAGCCGCCAGTTTCGTGGCCGCCGCGGTTTTAGCACTAGCCGCTTTGGTTTGTGCCGCCTTAGCATCAGTCAACGCTTGTTGGGCTTTGGTCAACGCTGCTTGTTGCGTGGCCAAGCGACTGGCTGCTTGTGGGTCCGTTGGATGGGCAATTGGTGCTGGTGTGGTGGCATTGTTGAAGTAAGCGGCAGACTTGGAAACGCCAGTCATAGATTGAAAAATAAACCGCAGTTGCCCATTCTCATCAATTGTCACCCCTAAGTAATCATATGGATCCGACGTGCCTTGGCTACCTTCGCCTAATAATAAATCGTCGACCAGATCAGGGGTCCCATCATAGTGACGGTCAGCTTCAGCGCGCCAAGGGCCAGTAGCGGTAATGTCAGCACTATTCGTGGCATAATTGGTCCCATCAAGCATCATTCCCAAATACGCAACAACGCCAGCTTTCAGATTTGACATCGTACCAGTTTTATCACCATTGCTGAGGTCCCAGCCCCATTCAGAGCCGATATCTTCCATATAACCATCGCCGTATACTTCAACGATTGTTTTCCCATTGTCATCTTCATATGAATTAGAACGTCCGATTGGGATTCCGGCTGCTTTTGCAACGGATTGCGAAAAATCAGGATTAATATCGTAACCACTTGGATTGCCATAAAACTGATGCAACATGGCCTCGCCGGTTCCGCCAACCATTGGCGCAGCGATGGTCGACCCATCAGTGACTTGTAAGGCTGAAATTCCCATTTGTTGGCGTATATCATTCAGTACTGAAGCCGCAAACTCAGATAACTCACGGGTTTGCGCCTGAGTCAACTTCGTCATATCCGCGATTTCTTCGGCTTTGTCAGCATCTGTTGGCGTATAGCCCAACATGACCACTTGGCTCTTCGCCTGGATTAATCTTTTTTCAGCGGCCGCTTCTAACTTCTCGCGTTGCGCATCTGACAAATCATCTGAATCAGGCCAGCTATGATACGCATCCATATACCCCGCTGGCATTTTCAAACCGCCAGTGCCTTGTTGGGCTTTGACCGTGGCGGCAGTTTTGTCAACGGCGCTTTGGGCACTCGTTGCGGTTTGTTGCGCGTTAGCAACGGCAGTATCGGCTTGAGTGGCAGCTTGTTGGGCTTTGGTATTAGCGGCAGTATCAGTCGTCACAGCTGTTTGGGCAGCAGTCACGGCTTGTTGGGCCGCTTTGGTATCAGCTGGCGTTTGGGTGGTGACTTGCTTTTGCGCATCCGCTACGGCACTTTGGGCTTTGGCGGTTATGGCATCTGCTGCTTTTTGGGCAGTTTCAGCTTGGGTGACGGCTTGTTGGGCGTCAGCAACCTCACTTTGAGCAGTATCGGCAGTGGTTTGCGCCGCTTTTTGCGTCGTTTGGGCATCGTCAACGGCTTGTTGGGCCTTTTGGATGCCTGCTGGCGTTGCTCGCGCTTTGGTGGCTTGCGCTTGATCTGATGCGGTTTGGGCTTGTTGCCGAGATTTTTTGGCATCCGTTAAAGTTTGCGAGGCAGTTTGTTTTGCTTGTTGTGTTTTGTCTGAGGCCGCCTTGGCAGTATCAACATTAGTTTGCGCCGCTTGGACATTTTTTTCTGCGGTGTTGCTTGGATCTGGCGCCTTAGTCGTGGTGGTACTCGTGGCAGCGGCAACTTGATTGGAACTCGTCGCGGCGCCAACGCCGGCGATTGCAGCGGCGGTAGCTAACGTAATTAATGGTGTTTTCTTCATGAAATATAACCTCCAAAGTGAGTCCGTTTGCATTTCTTGAACAGCTTAGCATTTACCTGCGACATAATATGTCGCAAGGGTCACTGGCAAATAAAAAAAGTTGCCGTTGTCGACAACTTTTCTGATTATTTGCGTTTGCTTAAGGTTAGATAGTAGAAGCCGCTATTGTTAGCCAGGATCCTAAGCTGTCAGTTCAGGTTGAACTCATTGGTAGCGTTGAATTGCCGCTTGGTGTTTGGCTTTCAGCAAGGCAATTAACGACGGTGGCTCCAATACTTTCACCGCTGGGCCTTGACCCATCAACCACAACGCCGCTCCAGACAAATACGCATGGGCGCGAATCACCACGGTGCCATCAGGATTGTGTTTGATGATGGTCGATTGCGGGAATTTGTCTAAGGCTGTCGGGGGATGTTCGCTATATTCGAAGGTAAAGGTAATAAATTCCCCGGAACTTAATAAGTACGTCCGGTGGCGATGGTCTTGCAGTGAAAAGCGCTTGGCATATTCCAGATCCAGCCCTGGCTCACTGGCAATGATCTGCTGGATGCGATCCATGCGATACACCCAAAAATGGGCTTTTTCTGGCTCGTACATCGCGACATACCAATAATGCTCTTCAAAAAAAACCGCCACGGGCTGAGCATGCTTATTTTCACGAGGGCCGCGTTTGGGCGCTTGGATCAAATGATCCGTCGCATCACTGGCGCCACTACTATTGTAGGAAAAAGTTAAAAGCAGTGATTTTGAAATCGCGTCTTCAATGGTTCGAAGCATTGCTAACAGCGGTTTGGCCTCTGTCATCGGCAAATAATCAGCACGCGCTATCCGCAATTGGTTTTCGGCTAAGTCGCGATCACTGGAATCAAGTTGTGACAACAGCCAATTCAAGCAGGCAGTCAGATCCTCGATAGCCAAACCGCGACTCCCTAATAAAATATTGGCAATCGTCATCACCAAATCGCGCCGTTCACCCGCAATCGTCGCCAATTTCCAAGTGCCGTGATCTTCGATTAACTCAAATCGCGGACCTAACGCGTCTTTGATCGCGGCCAAATCTCGTTGCAAGGTCCGCTTACTAATGTCATATTGTGCACAAATGCTAGTCGTCTCAAGAATTTCGCCGTTGATCAAACTCGCCAATAACTTTGTGACGCGGGCATTGCTATTCATGGCCAACACCACCTTTTGACCTTTAGTTTAAAGAAAGACCACGCAAAAAGCCAGACCTGCACGGGTCTGACTTTCATCACCATCGGTTTTACCCGACGTTTAAGATATACATGAAGCCGATAAACACGAAGAACAATCCATACATGATCGGACTGACTTCTTTACCACGCTTAGCGGCGATCATGGTCAATGGATACATGATAAAACCTAACGCGATCCCATCAGAGATACTGTAAGTCAACGGCATCCCTAACACGATCAAGAAACTTGGAATGGCGATGGCCAAGTCATCCCACTTGATGTTACGCAAGTTTGCCGCCATCAATACTCCAACAATAATCAAAGCCGGCGCGGTGACTTGCGTGGTCACGACTGCCAATAATGGGGAGAAGAATAAGCCGAGCAAGAAGAATACCCCAGTGGTCACAGCAGTCAATCCAGAACGGCCGCCGACTGCGATCCCGGCACTGGATTCAACGAAGGCGCCCACTGGCGAAGTCCCAAGTAAGGAACCGGCAAGCATCGCTGTGGAATCAGAGGCCAAGGCTTTGCCGACGCGCGGCATTTTGTTGTCTTTCATGAAACCTGCTTGCGTGGCCAAGCCAACCAAGGTGCCGGCAGTATCAAAGAACGTGACCAGCAAGAAGGTCAATACGACGACCCACATTTGTACGGAGTTGATGTCACCGATATGTTTTAATGCCACTAAGAAAGTCGGCTTCAGTGATGGTGCGGCAGAAATAATCGCACTAGGCGCATGGATCAAACCAGTGATCAAGCCTAAAATCGTCGTCAATACCATCCCGATGAAAATGCCACCAGGGACGCGGCGCACCATTAAAATCGCCGTCACCACTAAACCAAAAATCGTCAACCAAGTGGTGCCCACTGAAAATGACCCTAAGCCAACTAAAGTGGATTTGTTGGCGACGATCAAACCGCCATCTTGCAACCCAAGAAAGGCGATGAACAACCCGATCCCACCAGAAATCGCATATTTCAAATCAGCCGGGATCGCATCGATGATCATTTCGCGCAGTTTGAAAATCGTGATCACAATAAAGATCAAGCTAGCCACAAACACGCCGGCTAAAGCGGTTTGCCAAGGAATTTTCATCCCGATACAAACGGAATACGCGAAGAATGCGTTGATCCCCAAAGCAGGCGCGGTGGCGATCGGATATTTTGCCAAGATCCCCATCAACATGCAACCCAGTGCTGATGCTAAGGCCGTCGCAGTGAACACGGCGCCTTTATCCATCCCAGAAGCCCCCAGTACGGATGGATTAACGAATAAAATATAGGCCATGGAAATAAACGTGGTGAACCCTGCCAATAATTCGCGGCGAACGGTCGTGTTTAATTCCTCAATTTGGAAATAGGCCAGTAACTTCTTTTGCATGAACTATGCCTCCAGATTCTCAGCGCTCGGGATTCCGAACGCTGGTCGAAAAAAGCGAACTTTGTTTCTAAAACAACGGCTATAATCATACATTAATTAACAAAAATGGTAAAGGGTAAATATAATGTCATTAAATTCCGAACATTATTCCCGCATTCACATAATGTTTCATTTTCAGAAAGTTAGTCCAACAAAAAATCGCCAGTCGCTTCAGACTAACGCTTTTACGCCTGCACGCCGCGAGCGGATTTTGCGACCAGCGCAATGCCTGCTGCCCCTAAAATCAACATCAGTGCAGCCATCCCATTGTTGCCAAGTAACGGCGAAATGCTGACGGTAACCCCAGAAAGCGTCGAAGCCAGCGGATTGACTGCCGCCCAGCCACCGGAATATGCGCCGATTTTTTGTTCATCCATCAACGCCGCGCGCAAGGTTTGCGATGACGGTACAGAAATCATTTCCCCAAAGGTTAAGATCACTGCCGCCAACGCCAACGGCCAAAAGGTGTTGACTTCAAAACTCATCGCAAAGCCCACAGTTTGTAACCCGACCCCGACGGCAAACGCGACACCTAGTGCCCATTTTGACGTCAAGCGGGTAAACAGCGCCATTAAAATGATGATCATGACGGTATTGATAATCGTCACCACGGATAACATGCGTTGCCCATAAAGCGCGATGCCAAACAAATGCGTCGCGTTGAAGTCGCGGCCTAAGTGTACCGCTAAATAAAAGTTCGGCTGATTGGTCACAATGCTAGCCAGCAGGGACCCGCCTAAAAACAAGACGTAGCGCTTGTCCGCGAAGACTTGACCATACACTTTCACCGCTTGCCACACCGAACCGGATACTTTTTGCTGGCTTTGGAAGGTTTCACGCATCCCGAAGCGAATGATATTGATGTTGATCACTGCGATCACCGCCATCGCCAACAACAATTCAAACAGATAATCGCGGAAGAACCACCCGCCGATCGCCGCCCCAAGCATGACCGAGATATTAATCACCCAATAGAGCATCGCATACACAAACCGCCGATTTTGCGGCGTGGACGCATCGATCATCATCGCCTGCTCTGCTGGGTCAGACAATGACCCACCAACGCGTGCCAATAAAAAGCCGACAAAAGCGAATACAGGGTTGGTCCCCATTGGCGAGTTCACCAACGCCGCGATCAAATAGCCAACGATCAACAAGGTGCTCCCAGCCAACATGATCGGCTTGCGCCCATGCGCGTCAGACAAATGGCCGCCATACAAGCCGGCAATAAAGCTGGCGATCGATACGATAATCAATAAGAAGCCTGCCGCTGCCGCCCCGAAATAATGCGAATAGTAAATCGTCATATTCGGCAACACTGCCGCATTCAACAATGCCGTCAAAAAAACGGTCAGTGTCCGCAGTTTTAAGTTTCGATCCAGTGCCATAAATTCTCGCACGTGCCCCAGCCTCCAAAAAAAATACTTATCGCCAAGTATAGCGCAATCTTTCACTGGCCGCTCAGTTTCCTTTGGTCAAACGTTGTCCGGCATCGTAAGTGTGGTTTTAATCTTCCAGTTAGCTATACCAATCTGCCTTTGGCCGAAAACATGTGAGCGAAAGCGTTTGGCGACACTACGGAAAACTGGACAAGTTGCCGGTGCGGCCGGCGCCAGAGATTGGCCAAACCCAGGCCAATGCTC
>CAKRHU010000102.1 GCA_934339215.1 uncultured Lacticaseibacillus sp. | reverse complement strand
GCATTGTAACGTTAACAGCGATGTTGCTTGGTCGTGGCAGTAATTTGAAATTGAGGCGGAAGCTGGCCGCCGATACATAGTGAGCTTTCCGTTAGCGGGCACTGCTTACGGAAAGCCGCAGGTCGAAATCCACTTTGGTCAGGAGCGAAGCGAGTGATTCAAGTTAGTTCGGCCGAGGACCCTCATTATGTAGCGGCGAGCCAACTGGAGTCTCAATTTCAAATCACTGGAACGTTTGTAAGCTCTTGCATTTTAAGTATGCAGGCGGGTATAATGATATTTGTTAGGATTACCTAAATATAGGAGGCATCACCATGGCGACTGAAGAAGATTTTGAAGTTGAATCCATGCACTACAACCGCTTATTGCTGGCGGTCGACGACGATGACGACGACTCCTCGCGCAAAGCATTCAACTATGCTTGCACGTTGGCCAAGATCTATGCGATCCCGTTAGGCATTGTGTCGGTTTTGGAAACTGGTGACTTAAATATTTATCAATCATTATCGCCTGATTTGTTGAGCGATCGGCGCAGCGACATCGCCGCGCACTTAAATACCTATGTCGAAAAGGCCCAAGCTTTTGGTGCTCAAGACGTCCAACCGTTGATCGGCGAAGGCAAACCAGCGCATGTGATCTTAGATGAGATCTTACCAGCGTTTAAGCCTGATTTGATCATCTTAGGTTCACACATTCGTCGCGGTAAGTTGCACATCGGTCATGTGGCTGGTGAAATCGTGCGTGAAGCGGAAGCAAGTGTCATTATCGTTCGTTGAGCAGGTTGTGACCGCAAGCGGTTTTAGCTCAACATACAAGCGTCGCCACATCAGGATTCGTACTTTGAATCATGGTGTGGCGGCGTTTGTATGTTTGGGCGTTGCTTGATGGAACACAACTTAACGTGGCTTTTTTTAGTGGAGGAAACATGCAGTATGAAAATGTAGAAATCGGCCATGTGATCAAGCGCATCAGCCGCTTCACGGTGCAAGTCGAATTAAACGGCGATATGGTGTTGGCCCATTTGTCCAATACTGGCCGCAACAAAGAACTTTTAGTGCCAGGCCATAACATCAGCATCAAAAAAGCGGCCAATCCTGATCGCAAAACCCCTTATGATATTTTGGCAGTGGGTCGCGATGGCCGGTGGATCAATATCGATAGCTTGGCGCCTAATCGGGTGGTCAATGCAGCCTTGCGGGACGGCAGTTTGATGCTACCAGGGATGCAGGAACCTTTGACGGTGCATCCTGAAACCACATGGCGCGATTCAAGGTTAGATTTCGCTGGCGCGGATGCCATCGGGCAAAAGTGGTTTGCTGAAACCAAAGGCGTGACCTTGGCCAATGGCGTTCACGCTGCCTTCCCAGATGCACCAACGACGCGCGGTTTGAAGCATGTGCACACATTAACGCTTGCCCAACAGGAAGGTTTTGCCAGTTACTTAATTTTTGTGATCCAGCTGTCAGGTATTCACGATATGACCATTTATAAGGAGCGTTTTGCAGAACTGGCCCCAGCGATCACTAACGCCAAAGCTGCTGGCGTACAGGTCTTAGCCATCACCTGTGACGTGGGACCGGATCATATCGACTTAGCTGAGCCGGTTATCTTTGACGAGTTACTCCCGTTTCAAGAAGTCGAAGCCTGACCAAAAAGTTGCATCATGCCGTAAACTACTTGTATAATGTAAGTGGTGGTAAACGTGGTGACAAGGGAGTGTTCACCATGAAGCAACTCATTCTAGGTTTACTGTTGATCGTTGGGGGAATCACTGGTTTTCAAGCGCAGTCAGTTAATGCTGCGGTGAAAATCACTAGTACAAGCATCACGTCTAAAGTTGATACACCGTTGAATTTGAAAAGTCTCGTTAAAACCAATTATGCCAGCACCAAGATCAAGTCAGTCACGTTAACGACTAGCCAACCGGTGCTGGCATCGCCGCAGAATTTAACCATCGGCGTAAAAGTCACAGCGACAGATAAGTCAGTGGCTAGTAAGAATTTGACCTTGAAAGTTGTTGCCAATAACAATCTCAAACAGCGTGCTAACATGATCTACTTTTTGCAATCGGCAGTGCCTTATATCAAAGGCAACATGTCGGTGACCAAAGCCCCAGCCTTAACGGCGCAAACTTGGGGTGGTAATGTCAATTTTTCTGGGACGGACAAACAAAACACCGAGTTCATCGGGCATAACCCAGGCGTTTTTGTCCAAAACAAGCAGTTAAAAATTGGGGCGGCGATCAAAGTCACCGATGCCAAAAACCGCGCGTTCGTCTACCATGTGGATAAAATTGCCGTCGTCAATCCGCTGGGTTACACCAAGGCCGGCGTTGACTTATATCCAAACATTACAACGCGCGGCACAACTGAGCGCATCGTGTTACAAAGCTCGGTGAATGCATCGGACAAATTAATCGTATTTGCGCACTGAATCAGGTAAAATGAGGGTATGCGGAGGTGCCACAATGGCGAAACAAAAAGCAGGTAAAAGTCGGGTATGGCTAGTACGGGTGCTATTGGTCATCGGCTTGTTGATCGGGTTAGCGTTAGTCTTTAATGAGCAGATCAAGTTATTTGTGGTCGATCATTTATCAGAGCGCACCATGCAAACCATCGATAAGAAATCCGTCAAGAAAAACGAGCAATCCAAAGGCAATTTTGATTTCAAATCGGTGAAAGCCCTCGATGTCCAACATGTCGCTAAAGCTGCAACGACTGCCAATGCGCGCAACGCCATCGGCAAAATCGCGATCCCATCTGTCAAGATGCGCTTGCCGATCCTCAAAGGCTTGTCCAATGAGAATTTGTCCACCGGCGCTGGCACCATGAAGGCGGATCAAACGTTAGGCCAAGGCAACTACGCGCTGGCTGGGCATTACATGACCAATCAAGGCATTTTGTTTTCACCATTGAAGAACGTGCAACTCGGCAACAAATTATATTTAACGGATATGTCGAAGGTTTACACCTATACCGTGACCACCAAAACCACGGTGAATGAAACGCAGGTGCAATGGATCAATGACGTTGCCGGCAAAAAGCTGGTCACCTTGGTCACTTGCGCCTCGGCCACAGAAGGTGAAACCAATCGCATTATTGTGCAAGGAAGCTTAACGCAAACCACGGATGCCACCAAATCTGCATTACAAATCTTTAATTAATTGAAACCGGGCCGCGCTGAGTGTGCCCGGTTTTTTGCGGCTCAGAAATGACGATCACCAGATTGCGACAATTGAATTCTGGAATTCAGATGGTCAATGGTATAATAAAACCCGAACAAGGAGGCGCTTCATGACATACGAAAAATTTTTGCGCAACACACCAGTGCGCCGCGGGGCAGTTTTAGCCAGCGTCATCTTGTTGTTGTGGCTGGCGCGCAGTATTATGAGCACGATTTTGTTGACGTTCATCTTCGCTTTCTTGGTGACGCGGGCGATCAATTTAGTGCGTCAATACGTCCATGTGCCGGCAGTGGTGGTCGTCGCACCGTTATATCTGTTGATCATCGCTGGCGTCAGTTACGTGTTGATCCATTATGTGCCAGAAATCATCAATCAATCGGTCAGCTCGTTCAACTCAGTCATGAAATTCTACAATTCTGGCAGTTTTGACAATAACAAAACCATTCAGTGGATTTTACAATCCATCGACCAAATGAATCTGAAAACCCAAATTCAAAAATGGCTCGGCGGTATTTTGGAATATGTCGGCTCGATCGGGGCCATGGGGGTCACGTTCTTCTTGTCATTGATCCTCAGTTTCTTCTTTACCGTGGAAATCGATTCGCTGAAGAAGTTCGGCAACATGTTCTTGAGCTCCCCATTTGGCTGGTACTTCGCGGATCTGAAATTCTTTGCCGACAAGTTCATCGATACCTTCGGGGTGGTGATCGAAGCGCAAATCGTGATTGCCATCGTCAATACGACCATTACTACGATCACCTTGGTTTTCTTGAAAATGCCTAACATTCCAACGCTGGCGATCATGGTATTCATCCTATCCTTGATCCCAGTGGCCGGGGCGTTCATCTCGACCATTCCGCTAGCGATCATCGCCTTTACCGTCGATGGGCTACAAGGGGTCATCACCATTATCATGATGATTTTAGCGATTCATGCCTTGGAAGCTTATGTTCTGAATCCTAAATTCATGTCCAGTCGCACCAAATTGCCAGCGTTTTTCACTTTTGTGGTGTTGTTGCTAGGCGAAGAATTATTCGGGACTTGGGGTTTGATCGTCGGGATCCCAATTTTTACCTTTTTGTTGGATATTATCGGCGTCAAAAAAATCGAAGAAGATTAATTTAACTGCCTCATAAAAATCGCCTCACAAGTTGCGTTTCAACAACTTGTGAGGCGATTTTAGTACCATTAAGGGTGGCGCAATTTGTTGATAAAATGCAAAATCAAGGCGATCCCGCCCCCAAACAATCCGCAATCAGCGGCAATGTGTAAGCTACCCCACGCAGACGAGGTATTGACTAACGTTTGCAAGCTCAATGAATTGACATAAACGATGAAATAAATGACTGAAAGGATGAAAAATACTGTGATCGCAAGCCAAAATTTTCGCATAGGCGTACCGTTTCCTTCTGAAGTTACGTCTATCATAACAAATTTTTGGCGTTAGCGAACGGTTGAACGGCTAGTTTGCGGCGTTTTGACGAAAGCTTTGCGAATGGCAAAAGACGTGCCTAACGCAATCAATTCCAAACCGGCAAACACGAACAGGGTAGTGTTGTAGCTGTGGGTCAACTCATGCGTGTAAGCCAACACCACTGGCCCGACTAACCCAGCCACGCCCCAAGCCGTCAGGACATAACCGTGAATCGCGCCGAGTTCTTTGGTGCCGAAAATATCGCTGAGATAAGTCGGAATCACCGAAAATCCCGCCCCATACCCGGACAAAATAATACAAAACGCGACGGTAAACAAAGCCGGGGAATGAATGCCGAGTAAAGCTAACAACAAGACCAACATAATGGCAAACACGGCACTGAAGGTGTTGGGCCGGCCTAACCAATCCGAAGCACTGGCCCAAAGCAGCCGCCCTAGACCATTGAACACGCCGATGATCCCGACCATTAACGCGGCGGTGGCCGGCGTCATCGCCGTATTGGCTTGTGCCATTGGTGAGGCCGCGGCAACTAAGCCGATACCACAGGTGATATTGATGAAAAACATCAACCACAATAATCTGAATTCGCGAGTGCGCACCGCTTGATTGGCGGTCAGTTGTTGGCCACCAGTTAAACTGACCCCAGCTGGTTGAGAAACCGTCGCTTTTGCCGCATGCTTGGGTGGCCGAATAAATTGGGCGGCGATGATCATCACCACAAAATATAAAATCCCCAAGGTGTAGAACGTCGAAACCACCCCGACTGTAGCAATGAGGTGATGCGCGATGGGGCTTGTCAGCATCGCTGCAAACCCAAAGCCCATGATCGCACAACCGGCGGCCATCCCGCGATGTTTCGGAAACCACTTGATGATCGTGGAAACTGGGGTGACATAACCAAAGCCTAAGCCCAAGCCGCCGATCGCGCCATAAGCCAAATACAGTAACCATAATTGCTGGGTGTGAATCGCCACCCCAGTTAGTAACATGCCACTGCCATAACAAAAACTGGCAATGGTGCCAGTCACGTTAGGGCCGAAGCGTTCGACCAACCGCCCGGCAAAAGCCGCTGACAGGCCTAAAAAGAAAATCGCCAAACTAAAAGCAAACGAAATCGTGGCCTCAGACCAAGCCGTTTGCGCTTGAATCGCTTGGGTATAAACACTCCAAGCATAAACGGAGCCGATCATAAGATGAAACACAACCCCTGCTACTGCAACAACGTAACGATTAGTTCTCAACATAGCCGCTCCCTTTCTAAAACGAATAATAAGTTCCCAACGCACGATAATCGTACGTTATTTTAATGTAAACGACCTTGAAAAAATGTTCAATATTAATTTTTATAATGAAAACGTGAACTATTCTGATTATCAGTTCGTCACAAGCAATCACAAAGCTCAACACAAGTTGTGGTTTTTAACAATTGACGATGCATTCGCTTACATCAGGGCAAATTTTGAAATAGCGTCGCGTTATTTCAGAAAATGCGGTATCATAAGATGATACTAAAAATATTAAGCGAGGTAATCTCTAGATGGCAAAATTAGTGCTTATCCGTCACGGTCAAAGTGAATGGA
>CAKRHU010000101.1 GCA_934339215.1 uncultured Lacticaseibacillus sp. | reverse complement strand
TTAACGCGATCGATCGCCGCTTGCATTTGGGTGTACAAAGGCAGCGAGCGCCGCATGACGATTAAAATAAAAATCACGAGCATCGGCATAATGACAAATAAAATTGGTGCCAAGTCCGGGCACACTAATGTGGACATCACAATGCCGCCAAGTAGCAACATGGGCGCACGCACCATGCCGCGGGTGACCATCATCACCAAGTTTTGCATTTGGGTGACGTCATTGGTGATGCGCGTGATCAAGGTCGCAGGCTTTAATCCGGCGGCATCGCGAGTGGACAAGGCAATTTGCAACATTTCAGCGCGCAGCGATTCGCCCATTTTTAACGAGGCAAAACTGCCAAGTGTGCCACAGGTGGCCCCGCAAATTAAGCCGAGTACGGCAAACATCAGCATTAATAAGGCATGATGTAAGACATATTGCCCGTCGCCGTGCGCCAAGCCCGTGTCGATGATTTGCGACATTAAAGTCGGCTGTTGTAGGTCGCAAGCGACTTCGCCGAGCATGATCAAAGGGGCCAAGAAGAAGGCCCACCGCGCCCGGCCGTGTGTGTGGTGCATAATAATGGCAAACATGCTGTCAACTCCAATCCAAGAAAAAAGCGTCACTGATCTCATGCCTAGTAAGGACTAAGGATCCGTAACGCTTGTGTTGAGGTTATGTTAAAACAAGATTTCGTGGCTGGCAAGTTTGAAGCCTAGTTTTTGTGCAAATTCAATTTGACGGTGCTCAATGCTGGTAGCGGGCTGCCGCAAAGTCATGCAATGGGGTATTCAGCGGGACAAATTTCACTGCTTCTTCAAAAGGCACTTGTAACATCGCTCATCAGTACCAGTGGCTAACTTCACTGCCCAGCTTGGGTCGTATAACAATTGTTGCCCAACTGCCACGAGCTCCGCATTCTCCAACACGTGTTCGACATCCGTTCGCGTGCGCACACTGCCGACCCCGATCAATGGGAGCTGTCCAGCCAGTTGCTCGTGGACATAGGCCAAAATTGGCTTTTGATCATGTTGCTCATCGCGTGCCACGCGATCGTAGGCATTTAACGAGATATGCACATAATCCAAACTGGTGGCCTTGAGTTGATCCAACAACCACAGCGTGTCCTCAAAACGAATGCCAGGGGTTTCAAATTCTTCAGGTGATATCCGGTAGCCGACTAAAAATGGCCGATCGGCATATTTTTCGACGGCAGCAAAAACACTATCGAGGACTTCTTTAATGAAGCGATACCGTTTTTCTCGGCTGCCACCGTATTCGTCTTCACGCCGATTGGAATGCGGGGAGAAAAATTGTTGCAGCAAATAAGTATTGGCACCGTGGAGTTCAACGCCATTAAATCCCGCTTCAATGGCGCGACGCGTGGCCTCCCCAAACGCCTTGATTGTGGCGTGAATTTCATCAAGCGTCATTGCGCGCGGCACTTCAGCATCAGGACGTAAAGGCGCGATCGCACTGGCAGAAACGGGTTGTGCACCCATTAACGTCGCGGCATGCGTCATTCGTCCAGCGTGAAAGATCTGCACAATCGCTTTGGCGCCTTGGGCTTGAATCGCACCGGCTAAGGCATGCAGTTGTGGTAGCATGTCATCTGATGCGATCGATAATTCACCAGGCCAGCCTTTGCCTTGCGCTTGCACATTAGCGGCCCCGGTGATCACAGCGCCTAAACCTCTTGCTCGGTCGGCATAATATTGAATTTCGTCTTGGGTGACGGTGCCATTGTAGAAGCTTTGTTGGGTGGTCATCGGCGACATCAACAAGCGATTGGAGAGGGTGACGCCAGATTTCAAAGTCAGCGGGTTCGAAAAATCACTCATTTCGCGCCTCTTGCAGCAAATCAGCTGCTTGTTGACCAACGCCATGCGCAGATTGCGGATTTTGCCCGGTGATCAAGCGGCCATCCACGACCACATGTTCCGTGAACGGAACAGCTTTTGAATAATCGGCACCAGCGGCTTTCAGCGCATCTTCAGCTAAAAATGGCACCATGGTCGTGAGTTGATTGATATCTTCTTCTTCGTTCGTAAAGCCAGTGAGCTTTTTGCCATTGATGAAATCCCCCATGGCTAACAAGCCGACCACGCCATGGCAAACTGCCGAAACGATGCCGCCTTGCGCATAAATTTGCTTGGCAATATCGGCAAGTGCCTGGTTTTTCGGGAAGTCCCACATCACCCCATGGCCGCCGGCAAAATAAATTAAATCATAAAGCGTCGGGTCAACTTGGATCGGGGACAGGGAATGAGCGAGATATTTTTGGCGATAACTTTGGTCGCCATAATAGGTCCAGTTCAAGTCATCCATTTGAGTGAGGGATGCTGGATCCAATGGCACATAGCCGCCTTCAGGGGAAACATAATCGACGCCGATACCATTTTGGCTCATCACATCGTGAAAATGCGTGGCTTCAGAAAACCACACGCCAGTAGCGCGGTTCGTCCCGTCAAAGCGGGCGTGGTTGGTGACGACAATGAGTGCTTTAGTCATAGAATTGCTCCTTATCATTTGTAAGCTGATTTCAGTATACGAGTTGAAGAGGGGATGTCAACGGATGGGGAATTCGAAATCTGGGAATATTATATGCTAAATTGGAATACATAGTAAAAAATTTAGCCGTGAAGTTAGTACTTCTTGATCGCCAGCGTATCTAAAAGACGCGCTACAAATGCTTTTAGGATTCAAAGCATTTGTAGCGCGTCAAACGTGTTTCTACTATATTAATGTGCTGTTACAGCAAGTGGATGTCATGCGCGTCGCAGGCGTCGATCATTTCCTGTGGCCAAACGCTGGCTTGGACTTCGCCGACATGGGCTTTACCCAGTAACAACATGCATAAGCGTGATTGGCCGATCCCACCGCCGATGGAATATGGAAGTTCTTGGTGCATGATCTTTTGGTGGAATGGTAAGGAAAGACGATCTTCGGCGCCAGCAATCTTCAATTGTTTAGCCATCGCGTCTTCGTCCACCCGGATTCCCATGGAGGAAACTTCAAGCTTGCAATCCAATGGTTCGTACCAGAAAATGATGTCGCCGTTTAATGACCAGTCATCATAGTCAGGGGCGCGGCCGTCGTGACGCTTGCCGGATTTCAAAGCCCCGCCGATTTGCATAATGAAGACACAGCCGAGTTCTTTGGCAATTTTATCTTCACGCGCCATTGGGTCGAGGTCTGGCCAGCGATCTTCAAGTTCTTGCGTGGTGACAAAATGAATCTCATCTGGTAAATGGTGCACGGCTTCTGGGTACTTGTACCAAACTTCATGTTCCATATGCTTGATCACTTTGAAGATTTGACGCACGGTCGCTTTTAAGGTTTCAACTGTACGTTCTTCTTTGGTGATCACTTTTTCCCAGTCCCATTGATCGACATAAATGGAGTGGAAGTTGTCGAGATCTTCATCTTTGCGAATGGCGTTCATGTTGGTGTACAAGCCTTCGCCAGGTTGGAAACCGAATTCGCCCAAAGCGTTGCGCTTCCACTTGGCCAAAGAATGCACGATTTCCATTTGATGGCCAGGCATGTCCTTCATGGTGAAGGATACTGGGCTTTCAGTCCCGTTTAAGTTATCGTTTAACCCGGTGGCTTTATCGACCATCATTGGGGCAGACACCCGAGATAAGTTCAGTTGCTTGCCGAATTCATCTTGGAAGGTTTCGCGAATATAGCGAATCGCTTCTTGGGTCTTACGTGGGGACAACTTTGGATCATAACCAGTTGGTGTTAATAAATGCATGAACAAAACTCCCTTGATTGATTTAAGGCAAAATAAAAAAGTCTTCTGCCCCAGCTATCAAGGGACGAAAGACTTCATTTCGCGGTACCACCCAAGTTGTCCGGCATACCCCGGACCACCTCATTAGCGCACGATTTCATGCGCCATCGGATGATAACGTCCCGATCAGACGACCACGCCTACTTTGCGAAGCATTTGGGGTGGCAACTATGAGAGTGTTATTCAAACGATTGGTGTCATCTCGGGTTCTCACTAGCTCCGAGTCACTGTGCGGCCTGATCGTCTTACTTGTCTCTCGTCAGTTTTTCGCTTTGTTTTAATGTAGCAATCATAGCCGGTATTTGGTTTTTGCGCAAGTCTTTTTCAAAAAAAGTTTTCTCGCCGACAAATTTTTGCCGTGAAGTGACGCTTGTTTGGCCCGCTAGCAGCCAGTTGCAGCGCAACTCGCGTGAAATGTTGCTTAGAAAATATCTCGATTCGATGCCGCTTCGCCAGGCACAATCGCTTGCTGAGGTTTGCGTGTTGGCAATCCTGATCACAGTAAGGCCTCAATCGTGGCAAAATTCTCATGATGTCAAAGACTCGCTGTGAAGTCGGCGCCAGCAACGCATGGGCCGCCGACTTACCGCCACAAATCGAGCGAGGAAAACCCTAATAATATTGCGACGAAGCTGTTTACAAGGCGAAAGTGCTTTTGATAAAACGCATTGATCAACTGGCCGCCACTCGTCCACAAGAAAGTGCCGAGACTGCCCACAAACACCATCAATAGCCAACGGGTGGGGATCGACGCCCAAATCCCTGGCAAGCTGAATGCCCCTAAGCCGGTAATAAAGTATAAATAAACTTTGATATTGGTCATTTGTAATAGCAAACCGGTGGTGAAGGTCCCACTTTCAGAACGACCAGCATCAGGGCGACTGATGGCGACATGATACGCCAAATATAACAAATAAGCAGAACCGACGACTTTCATCCCACCGATAAAAGTCGGGGTATGTTGAAGCCAGTCGGTAAACGACCCAGCAACGATCCCAATGACACCCATACCGCAAGCCATCCCGAGATTTAATGGCCAGGATTTGGTCAAGCCACGCGTTTGCCCAGATACCATCGCCATGATGGTATTGGGCCCAGGGGTGATGGACATGATGACGATAAAACTAATGAATGCAAACACAGGCAAGCTCCTTTTAATTGCAAATGCAATGAGTTGATAAAATCGAGTGTACAAGTAACTCATTGCAAATGCAATGATTATTTTGTAAACTTGAACCCAGGAGGTGGCTTATGTTAGACATTATTGGCGATATCGGTGCCATTACGCGCACGATTCAAATTCGCAGCAATGCAGAATTTCGACCGCTTGATTTGGATAATAATCGCTTTATTTATTTGATCCGAGTTTGTGAGCAACCTGGCATGTTTTTAGGGGCTTTAGCCGATTCCCTGCAAATCGATCGTACCACCGCTTTTCGCACGGTGAAAAAGCTGGTTAGCGATGGGTGGTTGCGACTGGAAACCGATGCTTCAGATAAGCGCTTGCGGTGCGTGTACCCAACCGCTAAAGCCGCAAGTTTGTATCCACAATTGCATGCGTTTGAACAAGCACAATCAGATCATTTATTGGCCCAGTTGACGCCGAGTGAAATCAAACGGTTGACGGCTTTAATGGGGAAATTGCAAGCATAAAAAAAGTCCTCAGCTGAGGACTTTTACGCAAACCATTTGCTGAGGCGGCCGGTGAAGCGTTTGAACCAGAGAAATTGAAGGCGTGCGCGATAGATGCGGGCATAGCGTTTAGGCTGTTTTAAATAGAACTGCTGGTGATAATTTTCCGCTGGCCAAAAAGTGGTGGCTGGGCGAATGTCAGTCACGATCGGGTCACGATATTCATGTCGATCGGCCAACGCTTGCTTTGAAACTTGGGCTTGGGCCGCTTGTTCATCGGAAGTGGTAAAGATGATCGGTCGATAAGCAGGACCGCGGTTATTGATCTGACCCCAAGCGTCAGTGGGATCGCTAAGTTGCCAGTATAAATCAAGCAACTGCGGATAACTCACGACTGCTGGGTCATAGACGACTTGAACCGCTTCTACGTGGCCAGTGTCAGTGCCATGGACTTGTGCGTATGTGGGATTTGGCAGCGTTGCTCCGGTATAGCCAGATTCAACTGAAATGATCCCTGGTAAGGTTTCGAAAGGCTGCACCAAACACCAAAAACAGCCGCCGGCAAAAATTGCGTTTGGATAACGCGTCAAGGCATCTTTGTGGCGCGCAAAATCAAACTGAGACACCGGCTGATGACGCAAAGTCGCATAAAAATCGGCCACATCTGGCGTCAAGTTATCTCGCCTCGCCAAAGGCCGCAACCCAGCTTCAAGCGTTGACCAAGCACGGTGGTCGTCGCTTTCTGCATGTTGTTTGGCAGTTTGAAGCAATTGCCGTTCAAAGTCGGTGGTGGCGGGATTTAATAACAAAGCATAGACAGTAT
>CAKRHU010000100.1 GCA_934339215.1 uncultured Lacticaseibacillus sp. | reverse complement strand
CACTCGCCGGATCTTTCCCTGCGGAATCTCGTAAGCGGTGCCCGCTGAAGGCGTGAGATTCTCACCACGTCGAGCCGGCCAGCTTCCGTCCCAATTTCAAATCACTTCCACTGCGCTAACCCACTGACACCAGATGACTACGAATCACGCGATCTCAACGTTGATACGATCAATCATATTGTTTCGTGAGCGTGCTTAATCTGTAAGTTAGTAATATCAACCCAGAAAATATGTGAGCGGAAGCGGCTTGGCAGAACGGAGGAAAACTGGACAATTGCCCGTGGCAGTGTAATCAAGTGAGACGCCGGTTTGTGGCGGTTCACGCAGATTTCACCGGAAAAAATCAAGACAAGCGGACTTCTTGGCTTGATTTTTAGGCGCAAGAGCATCAGCGGTTTGTGCTGATCTCTGGAGCCGGCCGCACCGGCAACTTGTCCAGTTTTCCGCAGTGGCACCAGGCCGCTGGAATCCACAGATTTTCGTGCCGCTAGTCAATTGGTATAGCTCGATGGAAGATCAACACCACGCTATCGATACCGTACAGCGTGAGTCAATCGCAGACATTAAAATAGGCTTCAAACCGTATACTTAACGATTCGAAGCCCTTAGGTTAAGGATGAATATGAAATGACATTGTTAATCTTTGAAATGTTACGTTACCTGTGCTTTCTGAAGCTATTCACTTGTACGAAACCGACGAGTGTTTAGTTACTTGATGTGGCCATATAACCTGGCTCAGTTTGGTGACTGACTTGCACCTGAGAACATCTATTGGAAACTCATGGTTTCGCTTGGATCGTAAAGTCTTGTTATTAGACTCGCGCCTCCATGTTATTCAGATACTTTGATATTGGAGCTGTGTGACTACAAGGAAACTACCTTTATGGTGCTCCGTGGAACTATTTGGTACTCGTGGAGATTGGTAAGACCGTACTCTAATCGTTGTGTTGAACTGCATGTTGCACTTTCGAGCAGGTACATGGATCTTGGAACTGAAACCTTGCGTTCATATCCCTTCCTTAACCTTGACTAAAGTATATCATCGTTTGAGCGTTTTTGCAAGCGCTTCCTAAAAATTAATTTTGTTATTTTTTGGTCCGGTCAATTTCGCTCTAGAATCGCATTGCATCAAGATTTGTCCAAGCAGAAAAACCTTGCCTCAAAAAGCCGACAAAAAAATATTGATGATTCGTGCTCGACCGATGATCATCAGGCTGCTTATCGCCAAGCCAATACCCAGTTCGATCGTTTTTCTTCACTGATTTCAAAATGTTGTTCAGGCAGTGCCATTACCTTTGGCCTGCTGGTGATTTTTGGAATCGCTTTTTGGCAAATTGGTCAATCTCTCGCTACAAACTGATCACGCCGCTTAATAAAAACAAACGTCCTTGCTCGCGATTGAAATTCCAACCGTGGACAAGGACGCTTATTTGAATTGAGAGCGAATTTTTAATAGGCAAAGACGCGTTTGGGACTGGCGGCACCATACCCGAACACTCGCAAGCGCCGCGCTTTGGTATCCACAGAAATCACATACCCAGCATATTCACTAGGGTCATTGATGCGACGATGCCACCTGCGATTGTAGCGCGTGGTCAATCCGTGGCTCCAACCCATCAATGCCGAATTGTTCAACAAACTATAATGAATGCCATTGACTGAAAAGTCTTCTTCCAGATGCCAGTGTCCTGCGACATAAGCGATGATTTTGCCAGGATTATCAGAAAAATCAAAACTGACCAAGCCACCAAAATCTGGATGATTGCCACAATTCAACACGCCTTTAAGGCCTTCGTTGAAAGCGCGCAACAATTCATGCAAGGGTTTCGAATTAAAGCGCAAACCAGGCTTGTTCGGCCGCGTCATCGCCGGCGCATGGGCGAGGATCAACACATCCCGATCTCCGGCCCCTTTTAAGGCATCTGCCAATTCTTGCAATTGCGCTGCAGTCACAGCGAGATTCTTTTTGATATCATAGTTTTTGCGCCCGGCGACCCACTTTACTGGCACATCAGAAGTATTTAAGGTGATCACGCGGACATTGCCATGATCAAAGACACTCAAGCCATGGCGCGAAACACTGGGACCGCCGACTTGTTGGGCCATTTTCTCCCACACCAAGTCGTGATAGACCCAAGGATGGAAGGACCCGGCAAACCGGCGATTTTTCTCCGCATACTTATCGTTATCATCATGGTTGCCACGCGCGATCACAAAGGGCACACTATCGGCACAATAATCATTGATGATATTGCGCAAGCGCCACATGGTCAGCACTGCCGGTTCTGAGCCATCGACCATATCCCCAAGATGCACCCGCCAATCGATCGGCAATTCATTGGTCAACCAGTGCTGTTCTTGGACATGCCAATAACCATTGGGCCCATAAAAAGTCCGCGACAATTGGGTGCGATCATGGGTATCCGTAATCACCGCTAAATTTAACGCCGCCCCAGTAATTTGAGGGCCAACAGTTTGCGCGAATTGTTCCAAATCACGCTTGGCAAACCGCCGAATTGAGATGTTGTGCAAATAATGCATGGAATCCTCCTATCTCACGCCACGATCACCCCGATTGCAAACCCAATGGTCAAACTGATCAAAATGACCAATAAGTTCTTGACAATGAGTTTAAACGTTTTGGTTTTCACCGGTTCATGGGCGAACGCACGCGTGTTGCGCCATACTGGGATCATTGCACCCAGGCTTAGCAAACAAGGCCAAGGCAAGCATTTTGATCCCACTGCAATCACGATCAATGCAAATCCGCACGCATACAAACCCACTAATCCGATCAACGCGCGGCGTCTGCCTAAATAATACACGATTGTATGCCGCTTGAGGACAATATCTTCATCAAAATCCGCAATATTATTCGCCAAGAGTAATGCCGCAATCGCACATTGCGCCAGCCCACTGGCCACAAACACCGGAACAATCGGCAATTGCTGGGCATTGACCCAAACTGCGATCAACCAAATCACAAACCCCATGGTAAATCCTGAGAAAAATTCGCCAAAAGGGGTCCGTGAAATCGGATAAGGCCCTCCAGCGTACCCATACCCTACCGCAAAGCTGAACAGCCCCATCACGAACACTGGCCAACCACAACGGATCGTCAACCATATCCCGATGCCACCAGACATCAATATGAAACCGATGATTATCTGCCAAATCAGCTTTGGGTCCAAGTGGCGTCTACCGATGATATTGGTTTGTTTGCGAAAGCTGTCAGAATCACTGCGCCGATAATCTTGGTAATTATCGTTGGCATCCACTGCCATATTAAACAGCAACATCGCAATGAAAAAACCGATCAACGCCATCACATCGAGTTGCCGATAATGCCACCACGCATATAAACTCCCTAATACACAAGGAAATACCGATGCCGCTTTGGCTTTAAATTCCACCAATTCAAAAAAATCTGCTTTTGTCATGTCTGCCTCAAACTTTTCGCGTTAACACGAGCTCCGCGATCGCGGTTAAATGATCCTTATTCGCCCCACTGGGAAAATCTGCCAATGCAGCTAGGGCTTGCTGTTGATAAGTGATCGCCAATTGTTGCGCCGGTGGCACCCCAAGGCGTTTGATTTCCGCAAATGCTTCAGCGCACTGATCACGCGACTGCATCAAGCTCGCAAGGTGATCGCCACCTGTACTTAAGGCATAAATAATCGGCAATGAATAGACGCCATTTTTCAGATCCTGATCGATTGGTTTCAAGAGTTGGGCATCAGTGCTGGTAAAATCCAACACATCATCGATGATTTGAAAACTCATCCCCAAACTGCGGCCAAATTCGCTAGCATGCGCAACATCAACTTGGCCTAGCGTCGCGCCGACTTCTGCAGCTAAGCCAAATAATGCTGCCGACTTTCCTTGAATCTGCCTCAGATACGTTTGGACATCATTTTGATGCGGCACAAAATTCTGCGCCAACTCGCCCATAAAAATCTCACGCATTACCTGAGCGTGGCGCGCAAACAATACCCCACTTTCAGCCAATAAATTAAAATACACGGCAAACATGAAATCCCCTGCATAAATCGCCGCCCGATTGCCTGAGCGTGGCGCAATCGTCGGCACCCCGCGCCGTACATCAGCGTCATCAAGCACATCGTCATGGATCAACGTCGCCAAGTGCAAGGCTTCGATTGCTGCGGCTGCAGTGATCACATTTGCGTCATCAGGTTGGCCAAAATCGGCAAAATCTAAGACTAACTGAGCGCGCAACATTTTCCCGCCAGCATTGATCTGTGCTTTGACCAACGCTTCGACTGGTGGCGCGTCTAATTTGATCTGCGCCAATAATTTTTGCTGAATCAATTTTAAGCGTGCATCCATGTCGACCACCCCGAATCCAAATTGAGCAAAGCCTGATAATAAGTATTCGATGCTTTCAACGTCTGCGGTGAGCCTTGCAACTTGACCCGACCATCGGCAATGAACACCACTTGATCCATCGCTTGCACGCCTTGTAAATGATGGGTCACCCAAATCACTGTTTGGTTTTTCAGCGCCGAAAACATCGTCTCCAGTAATTCCCGTTCAAGCGCCGGGTCTAAACCCACTGTCGGCTCGTCTAATATCACCAATGATTTGTGTTGCAATAAAATCTGCGCAATGGCAACGCGTTGACGTTCTCCACCAGATAAACTCAAACCGGCTTCTTGCAGCGGCGTATCAAAACCTTGCGGCAACTGTTTCACCAAATCAGCGAGTTTCACCTGCGTTAATGCCTGCCACAATTGGTCATCCGATGCATCCGGCTTCGCCAGTAATAAATTGGCTTTGATCGACGTATTGAATAAAAATGGGGCTTGCGGCAAAACGCTAAAAGCCGAATGTTGCGCATCTTGATACGTTGACAGTGGGACCCCATCAACGGTGATGGCACCACTGGTCGGCGTGAGTGAGCCTTGAAGCAATTCCAATAATGTCGTTTTGCCTACCCCACTAGTCCCTAAAATCGCGACTTTTTGCCCTTGCAACACGTCAAACGACACTGACTGTAGTAACGCATGCTCGGCTTGAGGATAACTAAACCCAACGTGGTCGAGCGTTAACATCTGAAAATCAGTGGGCATGGGTTGCGTCGCGGTTGCCTGAGGTTGAATTTCATCAAGCGTTTGCAGGCGGTCGAACTTCGCCGAATCGCCAACCACAGAAATCACCCCTTCACCGCCAGACATCAACGGCTCCGCTAAGGGAAAAATCACCAATACCACGGCTCCGATCCAGTTGGCTAGACTTGGCGATGATGTTAAATGCACACTTGACCAAATCAATAATGTAACTGGCAACAGCACAAAGCATAGCTGACTGAATAATTGCCGCTGCTGGGTTTGCTTTGTAAGTTGGGTGTGATAATGCTGATATTCAGCCCAAGCAGTCGAGGCTTTGGCCACAAATCCAGCTTCTGAATGACTCAACACCCAATCGCGCTGGCCTAAAATCGCATCATCAACGCCGACATAGGCTTCGTGAAGTGATCGATCAGCAGCGCGAATCGTAGAGGTAGCGCGCAATTTGGAGATGATCGGCAAGCCTAGCAACTGCATCCCTAACAACATGGCCATCACCAACACATCTTGCCAAGCAAAATAGCCCGCCAGTAAACTCAAAAGAATCGCCAACACCCCAGCCACAATGGTTGGCAACAAACTGCGAAGAAAATAATTTTGTAATTTACCGACGTCTTCAGCCAACATCGCCATCCCATCGCCGACTGGCCGCGCTGATTTCATTTTTAACTTGAGAAATAATTTCTGGCGCAAAACACTGGTGTAATGCAACACCCAGTTGTGGCTGACCAAGCGTTCCAAATATTGGACAACTGGTCGTGCGATTCCAAACAAGCGTGTCAAAACCACTGGCACATAAATCGCCGCAAATAATGGCATTCGGGCTGAAAAATCGATCAAATATCCACTGGTAAACATCAACAAGGCCGCACTGATGGCAGTGATCACGGCTAAACTGATTGCCAATATCGCTTGGCTGCGGTATTGTTGCATCGCTAAACGCACCCAGTTATTCTTTCGCATCTGAACCACCTCCAAGCGTTTGCACCAAAGTCTGAAAAATCTGCGAATGCTGCGCCAGCGCTTGTGGTGTCCCCACATCCACTAAATGGCCATGATCCATCACCAATACCAGATCCATTACTGACAGCCAGTGCAAGCGATGCGTCGCCATGATCACTAAATGATGTTCAAACAACGGTGTCATGGTTTGCTTCAGCGCAAGTTCGGTTTCAATATCCAAATGGGCGGTTGGTTCATCAAACAACCACACCGC
>CAKRHU010000099.1 GCA_934339215.1 uncultured Lacticaseibacillus sp. | reverse complement strand
GCTTAGCGGTATCGCGACCGCCAGCGATGTTCAACGCGTTGACGCCGGCATCAATGTACGCCAGCAAGTCGGTGGTTTCATTCACCACAGTGTAAAAAATCGGAATATCCACCATCCGCCGCACAGAATGCAAAGTTTCTAAACTGGTCGGGGCGTTCAATACCACCGCCGAGCCGCCGTTTTCTTCAGCAAAGCGCGCCACAGTCGCCGCCCGCAAGCCCTTGGTCAAGCCGCCACCAACGCCGGCTAAAATCGGGACATTGGCGACTTTGCTGATGGCTTCTAAGATGCGAGTGCTCGGCGTCCAAGGGTACACGGCTAAAATCGCATCAGCATCGCAGTTGGCGATCACCGCCACGTCGGTTGAATAGACAATGCTTTTGATGCGCTTGCCAAACAGCCGAATGCCGCTAGCTTTGCGGATCACATTAGGCGATTCGACAATGTTTGAGCGCAACGCTGAGGTCAAGTTGGGAATTACGGGTTTATCTGTCATTTTACTACCTCCAAAATCACTACCTTGACGATACCACGACAATAATCATTGTGAAAGCGTTTTGTTACATCAATAAGTATTGGCCTTGTGATAAAATAATTTTTGTTATACGCAAGGAGCATGGGGATGGCACAAGACGCAGAGTACGACCGCATGTTAGCCGGTCAGTTATATATTACCGAAAAAATTAACGCCGAACATCGCGAGTGGCCAGGTAAATTATTCGTCCAACGCATTAATGCCTTGCCTGCCGATCAGCTCGACGAAATCACGCGCTTGGAAGCGCAGATTTTTGGCGCAGCAGATGTTTACGTCCAGCCACCGTTTGAAGTGGATTACGGCACGCACATCAAAGTGGGGCGCAACTTTTATTGTAATGTCGATGCCGTGTTTCTCGACACTAATTGGATCACCATCGGCGACAATGTCAAAATCGGCCCGCGGGTGAATTTGTTGACCGCCGGCCACCCGATCGATGCCAGTGTGCGGGTGTCGATGCTGGAATTTGCCAAACCGATCACCATTGGCGACAACACCTGGCTTGGCGGGAACGTGACCGTGTTACCAGGGGTGTCCATCGGTAGCAATACCGTGGTGGGCGCCGGTTCGGTGGTGGTGCATGATCTTCCAGATAATGTCGTGGCAGTGGGCAATCCAGCGCGAGTGTTGCGCGTAATTTCTGACGCGGATCGAAAATCATGGGCCGACCAGGCGGAACAATACAAAAAGGAGACTGGGCGCGATGAACCGCAAATTTAAAATTGGGTTGTTTTGGCTTTTGATGATCGGGGCCGTGGCCGGCGCAGCATACGGTTATCACGAAACTTATGGGCTGAAAGATGACGCCGCCAAACATTTAACGCCAGTGGTGATCGGTTACCAAAAAGCCGATCCTGTTGATATTTCCCGCCAACATGGCGTTTTAACCAAAACGTTGAAAAAAGCCGGCTACAAAGTCACCTTCAAAGAATTCCAAAGCGGCGCCGCCTTAAATACCGCTTTAAACGCTGGCAACATCGATTACGCCCGGGCTGGGGATGTGCCACCAGTCGCTGCCCAAGCCAACGGGATGGACTTTGTTTACGTGGCGGCAGGCGCGGATAAAGTTCATGGCTCTGGTATCGAAGTCAAAAAATCCGTGTCGATCACCAGTTTAGCGGATTTAAAAGGCAAGCGCATCGCCTACACCAAAGGCACCAGCTCGCAGTACATGGTGCTGATGGCCTTACAAAAAGCCGGCCTGACCACCAAAGACGTGACCTTGGTGGATATGGACCAAAATGCGGCCGCCGTGGCCTTTGCCAAAGGCACCATCGATGCTTGGGCGACTTGGGATCCCTACTCGGCCACAGCTGAAGTTACTGGCGGTGCCAAGTTGCTGGTCGATGACACCGGCTTGGCCAAAAACCGGGATTACTTATTGAGCACGCGCAAATTTGCCACCACGCACAAAGCCTTGTCGCAAACTTTGACCAAAGCGCTGTCGGTAGACATGACTTGGGCGAACAACAACCAAGCTGATTTGTCCAAGATGCTGGTGAAGACCTTGAAGCTCAACGCCGAAGTCGTCAACCAAATGCTTGACCGCCGCAGCTTCTCAATGGGTGCCGTGACGAAGACGAATATCAAGGAACAACAAGCCATCGCCGATGAGTTTTATGCGCAGAAATTAGTGACCAAGCATGTGACGATTTCTGATTACGTGATCAAATAATGTGGGGAAATGACGACGGAGGAAGGCCGTCATTTTTTTGGTTAAGAATTATCGTAGGCATGCTCGTTAACAAAATTTGAACAAAAAGACGAAAGGCTCAGCTCTCATCATCGAGAACTGAGCCTTTATTTTAATCAAAGAAGTGATGCAAGTACGTGGCCACGCCGTCATGGTGAATGTCGGTGGTGAAATGATGCACCGCTGCTTTCACGCGCTCATTGGCGTTGCCCATCGCCACGCCGTAGTGCACGGTGGTCAGCATTTGCAAGTCGTTGTCACCATCGCCAAACGCCATGGTGTGGCTCATGGGGATGGCGAGCTTTGCGCATACGGCTTTGATGGCGGAAGCTTTATTGATGCCTTTGGCGGTGATTTCGATATTGTCGAAACCACTGGAGGAAACGTCGATGTCAGGCAGCTTGGCCATTTCGGCTTTGGCAGCCAACCGCAAGTCGAGGTCTGAGGAAATGCTGATGCCGTTGGTGATTTCTGGCGCCAGCGCCAATAATGCTTCCAGTGAGTGCACACGTTGATTTTTGCTGGGGTCTTCACCGGCGATGCGATTTTTTGCGTCACGGGAAATTGGTTCAGTCGGTTGATCGAGGAAAATCACGGATTCTTTGGTGAAGAAATGGGTGCGGATGCCATATTTCTTTGCGATGTAATAAATGCCGCCTAACGCTGCTTGTGACAAATGAATGTTGTCGACTTGTTGATCAACGGCGATGACTGAGCCGTTGGAGCAGATCACATTTAAGTTTGGACCGATGCGATCTGCCATCACCCGCGCGGAAAATAAGGGGCGACCAGAGGCGATGAAGAACAAATTGCCAGCAGCGCGGAATTTGGCGATGGCGTCCACGGTGGCTTGAGTGGGGATTTGAGAGTGGTCGACTAAGGTGCCGTCGATATCCATGAAAATAGCGTAAGGGGTCATAAGCGTCTTCCTTTTTACAATGAATACCTTTAGTGTAAACGCAATCATTAGCTTAGACAAGTGTCCAAATTTTGTTTTTTTAAAACCATTTTTTTGAACCTATGTTATGCTGGAGGTGATTTTGAAAGGAGGGCCACTGATGGTTGCATGGGGCTTAAGGATCACCACGTTTTTAACCAATACGCTGGTTTTAGTTGGCTATGCCTTGCTTTATGAATGGTTATTGCAAGTTAAATTTCAAAGTGATCAGCCCAAGCATTTGCGGCAAGTTTATTTGGCCGGGATGACGATTGGCTTTTTGTTGCTGTTTCACTTCGCGTCGATTTTTTCGATGGCGGCAGCACACAATGCCATTGGGGTCGGGTGGACTTATTTGAACTTTCAAATCGCCACGGTGATGTATGCTTTATTGTGTAATCAAAAGCGCCTGGTGTGGCTGAGTTTGGCGACCACGTTATTAGTTTGGTATTGGTGGTTGCCCCACACGCCTTTGTGGGCCGGATTTTATTTGGCGACCTTGATTTTGATGTGGGTCGCGCAACGTTATGCCACGCCGATCGGCCATATCTGGTGGTGTTATTTGCCGTTTGCCGTTTTGTTTGCCGCGCCTTTTATGATCATCAACTATCGCTCACTGCGTGGCATCGACGTGGGGTGGCTTTGGGAAGTGGGGTCATGTTTGGTTCTAGCGGGGCTGTTGTGGGTGGTGCATTTTGGCGTTAAGCGCCAGCGGGCAAAAACGGCCTTACTTAAAGTTGAAGCGCGCATCGATGAGTTGACGCAATTGAATAATTTCCGCGTCTTCAATGAAGATCTCTTAACGATTTACCAGCAAAGTCAAATCAGCGGCACGCCGTTTGCGTTGTATACCTTTGATATCGACCATTTCAAGGGGATCAATGATCGCTATGGGCATTTAATGGGCAATCAAGTGCTAGAAGCAGTGGCCACGCGCATGGAAGTGGTGGCCAACCATCTCGGGTATCCAGATGTGCGCTGTTATCGCACTGGTGGCGAGGAGTTCTCGTTGATCATTCCCCAAATCGTGCCTAGCATCAAACAAGCCGAAAAAATCGCTTGGCGTATTCATGACGAACTCGGGGCGCTACATTTCGTTTCCGAAGCCGGGCAGCCCTTTCAAATCACGGTCAGCTTAGGCGAAGACCGCTCTCGCAGCGATGATCAGAATTATTTAGATGTCTACAATCGCGCGGATCAATACTTATATAATTCCAAGCGTGCTGGCCGCAACACGGTGACCATCAATGGCCAAACGCTTGCCCAACGGTGACTGTGTTTAACAGTCGCCGTTTTTTGGTGAGAAGTGTATAATAAGCTTCATCAGATTTTAAATAATTGGGGGATTCCTAATGGCAAAATTAACACATTTATTTGAAACATTCCAACCGTCACATTATAACGTCTATTTGGACATTGATCGGGCGCATAAAACCATCAACGGTCACACTGAAATCACTGGTCACGCAGCGGCATCACAAATCGCCGTTCACCAGAAATTCTTGAGCATCGAAGCTGTTGAAGCCGATGGCAAATCAGTCGGCTTTACCGTAGACGACGAGGCTGAATGCGTCCGCATCGACTTGCCTGAAGCTGGCGACACCACGCTTGCCATCACTTATGCCGCCAAGCTCACTGACACGATGATGGGAATCTATCCCTCCTATTATAATGTCGATGGCGTGCGCAAAGAGTTGATCGGCACTCAGTTTGAAACCACTGCGGCGCGCCAAGCGTTCCCAGGCATTGACGAACCAGAAGCCAAAGCCACTTTTGATTTGGCGGTGAAGTTCGACGAACAACCTGGCGAAACCATTATCGCCAACATGCCAGAAGTCAAAGTGGAAAACGGCGTGCATTACTTTGACACTACGGTGAAAATGTCCACCTACTTGGTCGCCTTTGCATTTGGCGACTTGCAAAAGAAGCTCACCCATACCAAGTCTGGGGTTGAAATCGGCGTTTTTGCTACCAAAGCCCATGCGGCCAACGAATTGGATTTTGCCTTGGATATTGCCAAGCGCAGTATCGAATTTTATGAAGACTTTTATCAAACGCCTTATCCGCTCCCACATTCCTATCAATTGGCGCTGCCTGATTTCTCCGCTGGTGCCATGGAAAACTGGGGCTTGGTCACTTACCGCGAAGCTTATTTGACCGTTGATCCCGCCAATACGTCTTTGGAAATGAAGCAACGCGTCGCTACTGTGGTTGCCCATGAACTCGCCCATCAATGGTTCGGGGATTTGGTGACGATGAAGTGGTGGGATGATCTGTGGCTGAACGAGTCCTTCGCCAACATGATGGAATACGTCGCCGTTGACGCCTTGGAACCAGATTGGCACATTTGGGAAGTCTTCCAAACGGATGAAGCCACCGCTGCCTTGCAACGCGATGCCACTGACGGCGTGCAATCGGTCCATGTTGACGTCAACGACCCAGCGGAAATCATCAGTTTGTTTGATGGCGCGATCGTTTATGCCAAAGGCTCGCGGATGTTAGTGATGGTGCGCGCGTTGATCGGCGACGACGCTTTGCGCAAAGGCTTGAAAGCTTACTTTGCTGCGCATCAATATGGCAATGCCACTGGCGCTGACTTGTGGGCGGCATTAGGCGAAGCGTCTGGCATCGATGTCGGCGCGGTCATGGAAGGCTGGCTACAACAACCAGGCTATCCTGTTGTTGATGCCGCTGTGATTGACGGTCACTTGCAACTCAGCCAACAACAATTCTTCATCGGCGACAACACGCCAAAAGGCCGCGAGTGGCAGATCCCATTGAAAGCTAACTTTGACGCGCCACGTTTGATGACCACCACGACGCTTGATCTCGGGGATTACGCTGACTTGCGCGCCAAAGCCGGGCATGCTTTGCGGTTGAATGATGGCAATGAATCGCATTTTATTGTGAAATATGATGAGACTTTGATGGCGGATCTGCTCAAAGATGTTGAAGCCCTCGATGCCATCACGCAAATGCAAACCTTGCAAGACTTACGCTTGTTGTCAGAAGGCCAACAATTGACCTATGCGGCAGTGGTGCCATTGCTTAAACAATTCGCCAACAGCCGCTCCAATTTGGTCAACATGTCGCTGTATAGCTTGGCCGGCAACTTGAAGAAGTTCACCACGCCAGACGCTGA
>CAKRHU010000098.1 GCA_934339215.1 uncultured Lacticaseibacillus sp. | reverse complement strand
CAGATCCAGTAGCGCGATCCGTATAGGTCAAAGCGTTCACGCGCCCATCGCCGATGACTTCGGTGGTTTGCGCATTGGCGATCAAGTCGACATTGTTCAAGCTGCGGGCTTTAGCGACTAACACGGCATCTGCTGAGATTTTCGGCGCGAATTCCAAAACGGTCACATGCTTGGCGATCCCAGCTAAATCGATCGCCGCTTCAATGCCAGAATTCCCGCCGCCGACCACGGCGACTGCTTTGTCTTTATACAGTGGGCCATCGCAATGCGGGCAATAGGCAACGCCTTTGTTTTTGAACTCGGCTTCGCCAGGCACATTGAGATTGCGCCAGTGTGCACCGGTCGCGACGATCACGGTTTTGGCATGTAGTTGGGCACCACCGAGCAAGTCGACGCGCACCGGAGAGCCGGCGACCAGACCATTGACCGTTTGGCCAGACAAAATCGTGACATGGTATTTGGTCAGTTGCGCTTGAATGTTTTGCATCAAGTTTTCACCGACAATATAATCGGTGCCTGGGACATTTTCAATGCCGACGGTTTCCAACGGTTGCCCGCCAAAATGATCAGCCACCACTGCGACGGCTAACCCTTTGCGCGCGGCATAAATCGCTGAAGCGCCAGCTGCCGGGCCGCCGCCGATGATCAACACATCGTAAACGCGGTCCTTTTGGGCGGCAGTGACAGCAACAGGACCATGGTGGCCAGCAATTTTAGCCAGCAGCGCATTGAGATCTGCGCGCCCATTGTGCCATTCTTTGCCATTGAGATAAACGGTCGGCACCGCCATGATATCGTGGGCTTCGGTTTCGGCTTGAAACATCGAACCTTCGATCATGGTGTGGGTGACGTTAGGGTTGAGCACACTGATGATATCCAACGCTTGCACGACGTCAGGGCAGTTGTGACAACTGAGGCTGGCATAAGTTTCAAAATGTAGCGGCTGGTCGATGGCGTCGATGGCTTGTTGTTGTTCAGCAGTGATTTTTGGCGCGTGGCCGGAAACTTGTAACAAGGCCAACACGAAGGATTCAAACTCATGCCCAAGTGGCACGCCGGCAAATTCGATCCCAGATGGAACGTGGCCTGCGCGGTCGATGGTAAAACTTGGCTGACGCTTTAACGACGCTTTTTCCACTGATAACCGTGAATCAAGTCCGGCAACGGTTTCGACAAACTCGCGTACTTTTTGGCCGTTGGCATCGTCGCCTGCATCAAGCCGGAACACGACGGGATCGACTAAGTATTGGAAATAGGCTTTGAGTTGTTGTTGTAATTCGGCTGTCAGCATTAGAGCTTACCTACGAGGTCCAAGCCTGGGGTCAAGGTTTTTTCGCCTTGCTTCCACTTAGCCGGGCACACTTCGCCAGGATGGGATTCCACGTATTGGCCAGCTTTGATGCGGTCGATGTATTCCGCGGCGTTGCGGCCAATGCCATCTGCGTTAATTTCCATAGATTGCACCACGCCGTTGTCATCGAGAATGAAAGTCCCACGTTGGGCGAGGCCGGCGTCTTCATCCAACACGTCAAACATGCGGGCGAGCTGATGGCTGGGGTCGCCGATCATGGCGTATTGCAACTTGCCCACGGCTTCTGATTCATCATGCCAAGCTTTGTGAACAAAATGGGTATCTTCAGACACGGAATAAACTTCCACGCCTAAGCTTTGCAAGGTCTCATATTGATCTTGCAGATCTTCTAGTTCTGTTGGGCAAACAAATGAAAAGTCTGCAGGGTAAAACATCACAACGCTCCAGTGACCTTTCAAGTCGTCATCCGTGATGGTGGTAAATTCTCCTTTAAGATAGGCTTCTGCTTTGAATGGTTCGATTCCTTTTCCTACTAAACTCATTGTGAATATCCTCCTTAGATTTGACTACGCCTCTAGCATACATTGTAATCATTCTAAATCAACCCTTGACTTTTTGCAGCAAATTAAAACCGCTTGCGGGAGTAGGGCTGCAGGCGGTAATTTTTTTGAATCATTCTAATTTAAATAATTTAAGGCGGCAGTGCCGACAGTTTGTGCGGCGATCAACCAGGCGCGTTCATCCATGAAAAAGTCTGGACTGTGATGGGGGGTGGTCCAACCCGTCGTCTTTGGCGCAACCGATATACAAGAACGCGGCAGGCAAGCTTTGGGCAAAATACGCGAAATCTTCAGAAGGGTCTTGCGGCCCGCAGTCGAACACTTTGGCCACGCCACCACGCTGGATACTGTCAACTGCCGGGGTCATAATGGCGAGATCATTGACCAAAACCGGATAATTATCGTCGTAATCCAATTCTGCCTGCACTCCAAACATCACCTCCACGCCATGGACTAAGGTTTCAATTTGTTCACGGATCACTTTGCGCGTTGATTCTTTCATGACGCGCACATCGCCTTTGAGTGTGACGGCTTGTTTGATCGCATTATACGACCCCACGCCATCAAAGCTGCCGATCGTCACACTCGCCGTATCAAAAGGATCAATGCGCCGCGACACAATGGTTTGTAGCGCCGTGACAAAATAACGCCCGGCTACGCGCATCATTGGCCAAATCCGGCATCGACGCGTGTCCACCATGCCCAGTGAAGGTCAGCGTGAAGTTGGCGCGGCCAGTTTGCGCTGCATTTAAGTGGTAGCCCACTGTGCCCACTGGCATACTGCTCATCACATGCGCGCCGATTACTGCGTCTGAGCCGTTTAACACACCAGCTTCAAGCATTGATTTCGCACCGCCTGGCGACACTTCTTCAGCAGGTTGGTGAATGATGCGGACGCGACCAGACCATTCCGCTTTGTCAGCATTGAGTTCGCGGGCTAGCACCATTAAATAAGCGGTATGCCCATCATGCCCGCACGCATGCATGACGCCAGGATTTGGGGATTTAAACGGAAGTCGCCAGCTTCTTGCACGTCTAATGCGTCAAAGTCAGCACGTAGGCCGAGCTATTTTCCCGGTTTGCCAGAGTCGATATCGACCACAAAGCCGTAGCCATCCCCGAAATCTTGAGCGGTTTCGTGAAAATATGGCAATGAGTCGACGAAGTGGGCAACTATGATATTTTGATTGTATATTCGCAGCATTGGGTTGATCCTTGGAAAATGCCGATGCCACCCATGATAAATAGATATTCCCGGAAAATTTCGGGTGTGGCATGGTAAAATAGAACCAGTTGACTTTATCGGCTTAACAAAGGAGTCCCCATGACGAAAGCGTTGATTTTAAAAGTTACCCTTGAACACCGTAAACCATTGACCTGGCGTCGATTGGCTGTACCAGTCGACCTCAATTATGTTGAATTACACAAAGTGATTCAGTCTGCTTTTGGTTGGGAGAATGCTCATTTATATGGCTTTTATCCGGCATGGCAGCAAGGACTATCCTATGAAGACCTGAGCTTAGATCCAGATGCCAATGCAAAAGATGCGGCGGAGACCCAAATTTGGCCAGATTTGATCAAAGGCACTGTGAAGTATACCTACGATTTTGGTGAGTCGTGGGATCATCAAATCGAACTTGAACAAAATCAAAACCTGGAAAGTATGCTTCCCACCTGTTTGGCCGGGCATGGGGCCGGATTTTACGAAGATGGACTCGGCGTGCGCGCGGGACAGTTTGACCGTGACGCCGTTAATCATGATCTCATTACTGCGTTGATGCCTGATGAAGAGTTGGTCAGTGCCACTAAGAAACAGTTAGATGCCGTGGTGACGCAAGATTTGACCCAACAACTGGCCTTATTCGAAAACTCCCCACAACGCGCAGACATGACTGAAGTGCCAAGCGGCGTCTTGAAAGTCTACCTGCGCATTTTTGTCTTGATCATGGACGATTTGCCGTTGAAGCAATGGACCAAACCCAAGTTGGCCCAAGGCTTGAAAACCTTGATCAAACAGTTGTCAGATGACGCCGATTCACAACGCTCGATGATGATCATTGTGGGGGATTTCTTGCATGTGATGGCAGAACATCGCGAACTGGCACCGAAGTTAACGCCCAATCAAATTGACGAACTGATGGGCCAAGTGATTTTGGAGCAAGGGTTAATGCCTGATGCTGATTGGGATGTCGACGAAGACGATGATTTTAATCAAGCTGAAGAGGCGATGTGGGATCAACTAGATGCCTACTATAACACCAAGATCGATCGTTTTCGCACGAGTGCTGCCTACCAACAACTCAATCGCGAGTTACCAGGGGATCTCGAAAATCTGCTCATGGATTTCTTTGCGGCGATGTATCGCGTGACGCATAAATTGTTGAATGCTTGGCAATCTGAAGATATCCAGCAGGTGATGACTGATCATTATGCGCAACGAGAAGCCATGGAGGACAATGAAGTTGCTTTATTGCCACGCTTGATCAGTGAATTTATCAAGGATCTGCAAGCGCATCATGACTTGGCGGCCAAAGTTGCCAGCAATTTTCTCAAAGCCATTCAACAAAATTCCGCAACCTTGATTGCGCAAAGTAAAGTGTTTGACGGTGAGGTTTCAGCAGAATGGGACGATTATTTCGATCAAGACGACGATGATGATTACGATGATATGCACGACGATGATCAAGAAGACGCAATGTGGTCGACTTTGATCGCACATTACAGCCCAATGCTAGGCCGTTTCTATGCTTCAGCCCAGTTTCGACTGTTAAATATCGGCACTGGCAGTGAAGTCGATGATATGCTGCTCGACTTTTTTGCGGCCATGTATCGCGAGACTGGCAAATTTGTCGATCAATGGCAACCCGCCCAAGTTAAACAAGTGTTGACCCATGATTATCCTGATTCCGTCAGCCTCAATCGTACCGGCGCCGAGATTTTTCCAAAAGTGGTTGCGGCTTTTTTGCAAACGCTGAAAGGCAACCGTGATTTGACACAAGCAAAAGCCGATGCCCTGATCAATGCGGTGAAAGCTAGCGCGTCGACTTTGTTAGCCCAAGCTTCGGATGAAGATGATGAGGTCCTTGATGGTGCGGCCGCTCGCGATATTGTCCAAAACAATTATGAGGAGCCGTTACAAAACTTCTTCGCCAGTGAACAATGGTTGAAAATCAATTACCACGATCAAAATGCGGCCACGAATCTCATTGTCGGCTTCATTGCGCAAATGCTACAACAACATGATGTGTTGATCGACGAATGGCGTCCATCTGACTTGACGGATATGATGCTGGATTATTATCCGGCCCATGTGTCGCTGACGACCGAAAATTATGCGGCCCTTGCTGATTTAGTCAGCGGTTTTGTCGATTATCTGCACAAGCACAAACAACTCGCTGCCAAACCGGCGAACCGTATCATTAAAACCATGCAAAATAACGCTGCCCACATGATCGAGTTGGCCGCAGATGCTGATAATCGGGAACCCGATAAGCAGTTTGTTGAAGACTTGCCGAATCAAGACCTCAGTGCGGGTGCCTCCGATTTGCCATTTTCGGACGAAGATTTCTACGGATTATCCGCACCAAAAGTGGCCACCACTCCACGCCAGCATATTGAAACCCTTGATGGCCGCAAATGGCGCCAAGCCACAGCTACCCGCGTCCACAATGAAGCGGGAGATTTAATGTGGGAAGCCACCGGTAATCCAGAAGATCAAGTGATCGCCGTGGACTTTGCCGATGAAATGTACGCCCAACATTTGTTGACGCCGTTGAAGTGGACACCAGAAGCTGTTGAAGCTATCTGGCAACCGCGAGCCAAAGCGCTCAGTCGCAATGATCAAGCCCAACAAATTGAAGTGTTGCATGACTTCATTGACGCGATGAATCATTTCAAGTCCATGTCCAAAAAACAAGCCGGGCGCTTGCAAGTCGTGATTCAAGAGCAACCTGGTCATTCAAGAAAAGTCGTGCCATTTAAACCACGCGGCTAAAAAGATTTAGAGATGAGGTAGTTGATGAAAAATCAACGCCTCATTTTTTGGATTCAAAATATACTGGTAACCGTCACATACTAACGAGAAAAATATTTTGACAAATAAGATGACAGCGCGTACACTTTAGTCGTCAAAACGAACGGGTGTTCTGATGACGTTACTTTGATATCGCGTTACAGTCAAAAAATTAGGAGGTATCGATGAAAGTCAAATCAATCACGCACTTATTTGATCAAATGAACAATGCGCCAGAGCCTAAGCTTTGGTTGATGAATGCACCGACAGGTAGTGGAAAAAGTCATGTCACGATTCATGCTCTGTGCCAATTTACCGCAGCGCATCAAGACTTCAAGGCATTTTTCGTTACTGACCAAAAGAAAAATCTGAAACTTGAAACATTTGCCGCTGCTTGGAATGAAAATTCAGATGCATCACAATCTTTTGCACAAGCAGTTGGTTTCATCAGGTCGTTGGCAGATACAGAC
>CAKRHU010000097.1 GCA_934339215.1 uncultured Lacticaseibacillus sp. | reverse complement strand
ACACAGCGGTTTTCGCCGCTGGCCAGCCGCATGCGACCACAAAATCTCGATGAAGTGGTCGGACAGCAGCATCTGCTAGGCAAAGACCGCGTGCTACGGCAGCTGATTTTAGCCGATCATGTGGCCTCGATGATTTTTTGGGGTCCACCTGGGGTCGGGAAAACCACGCTGGCGCGGATCATTGCCAAGCAAACCAAAGCCGAATTCGTCACGTTTTCGGCAGTGACTAGTGGCATCACTGAAATCAAAAAGGTGATGCAAGACGCTGAAGGAAATCTTGCGTTAGGTCAGCGGACCATCGTGTTCGTTGATGAAATTCATCGCTTTAACAAAGCCCAACAAGACGCGTTTCTACCATATGTAGAGCGTGGCAGTATCACCTTGATCGGCGCGACGACGGAAAACCCTTCGTTTGAAGTCAATGCCGCATTGTTAAGTCGTTTGCGCGTGTTTGTCCTGCAAGCACTGACCGCAGACGATTTGGTCACATTATTAAAGCGGGCGTTGCGCGATCCGCGCGGCTACGGGTCTTCAAAAGTTGAGATATCTGATGAGGTCTTGCACCAAATCGCGGATTTTGCCAATGGGGATGCGCGCATTGCGCTCAACACGTTGGAAATGGCAGTGACTAATGCGCAAACCGATGAAAGTGATCATATTCAAGTGGCCAAAGATGCCGTGGCGCAACTGCTGACAAAAAAGCAGCTGCTTTACGACAAAAACGGTGAAGAACACTATAACTTGATTTCAGCGCTACATAAATCTATGCGCAATTCTGATGTGGACGCGGCACTTTATTGGTTGGCGCGCATGTTAGAAGGTGGTGAAGATCCGCTTTATGTCGCCAGGCGCTTGGTGCGGTTTGCTTCCGAAGATGTCGGCATGGCGGATAGTCGCGCCGTTGAGATCTGTGTTTCGGTGTTTCAAGCTTGTCAGTTCTTGGGCATGCCAGAATGTGCCGTGCACTTGGCCCATGCGGTGGTGTATTTGAGCTTAGCGCCGAAATCCAACGCGGTTTATACCGCCTATGAAGCGGCCAAAGCCGATGCATTGAATGATCGCGACGACCCAGTGCCATTGCAGATCAGAAATGGTGTGACGGATCTGATGAAAGATCTCGGTTATGGCAAAGATTATCAATATGCCCATGACACCAAAGATAAGCTGACTGATATGCAAACCATGCCAGACAATCTCGTCGGCCACCACTATTACCATCCCGGCAATGCTGGATCTGAAGCCAAAGTTGCCGCCAGACTTGCCCAAATCGCCGCGTGGCACGCGGCCCACCATCCCAAAAAATAAAACGCGCTTGCGCGTCAACTGACGCGATCCACAAACGGTCGTCATTCAAGGAGTGATTAAAATGGTTAAAATTTTAGCAGTAAACGCTGGTAGTTCCACATTGAAGTGGAAATTGTTTGAAATGCCATCAGAAGAAGAACTCGCAGAAGGCTTAGTTGATCGCTTAGGCCAACCCAAAGCCAATATCAAGGTGAAATATGGCGATCATCAAGTGTATCGCGATGATAAGCCAGTGGCTAACTTTGGTGAAGCTGTTGCGTCTGTGATGGACAACTTGAAAGCATTAGGTTTGGTCAAAGAATTGCATGAAATCGTAGGGATCGGCCATCGCGTGGTTGCTGGTGGGGAAGAATTCACCGAATCCACTGTGGTTGACGATGACGTGTTGTTGAAGATCCAAAATCTCCGCGATTATGCGCCTTTGCATAACCCAGTCGAAGCGCAATACATCGACGTTTTCCGCAAGACGTTACCATGGGCTAAAGAAGTCGCAGTCTTTGACACGGCGTTTCATCAAACCATGGATCCAGAAAACTTCTTGTACTCGATTCCTTACAAGTACTACAAAGAATATGGTGCTCGTAAATACGGCGCTCACGGGACTTCCGTACGTTATGTCTCCAAGCGCACTGCCGAATTCTTAGGCAAAGACGTCAAAGATTTAAAAACAGTCGTGATGCACTTAGGTTCAGGTTCTTCCATTACTGCGGTGCAAGGTGGGAAGTCGGTTGATACTTCCATGGGCTTTACGCCATTGGCCGGGATCACCATGAGTACCCGTTCAGGGGATATCGACTTCTCCTTAGTCGCTTACTTAATGAAGAAGCTCGACATCGGCTTGGATGACATGTTGCACATCTTAAACCATGATTCTGGTGTGTTAGGCATTTCTGAATTGTCTCAAGATCAACGCGACTTAAAGGAAGTTGAATTTGACAACCCACAAGCTAAACTTGCGCTGAACATTTACGCGAACCGCGCTGCCAAGTATGTCGCTGGCTATGCGTCTGTGATGGATGGCATCGACGTCTTAGTCTTCACTGGTGGTGTCGGCGAAAATTCCGATGAAATGCGCGGGCAAATCATCGACAAGTTGCACTTCTTAGGTGCCGGCATTGATGATGCGACTAACAAAGCTTCTCATGGTGTTGAAGTTGATCTGTCTTCTAAAGACGCTAAGATCAAGACCTTGTTGATCCCAACGAACGAAGAATTGATGATCGTGCGGGATGTGTTTGAACGGTTGTAAACCAATACCCTTAAATCTCAAGCGGACAGGAAAAGTCATTCCTGTCCGCTTTTGCTTGCGCGCAACGAATTTTTGGCGGAGCATCATGAGGACATTAAAAAACGGCTCGCGTTTTGTTGCGCGAGTCGTCTTTTGATTTATTTGGCAGATTGCTCAGCTTGGTTCATCATCACCCGATCCGAGACTTTCAAGAATGGAATATAGATCAGGATATTGATGATCAGGATCAATAACTGGACGATCACGGCACGCCAATCTCCGGCAGTGGCCAAGAAACCATTGATCAATGGTGGGGTCGTCCAAGGCACCATGACACAAACGCGATTCATAAAGCCCATTACCGTTGCGGCATAAGCAATCAAAATGCCGATGACAGGATTTAGGACAAAGGGGATCATCATGGGTAAGTTGAAGACGATCGGGAAACCGAAAATGACGGGTTCGTTAATATTAAAAATCCCAGGAACGACCGCTAAAGCGGCGATATCTTTATTAGATTTCAGCTTTGAGAAAAAGAAAATTGCGATCAATAATGCAATGGTTGATCCTGTCCCGCCGAGCATGCCAAAGGTGTCACGAAACGTGTTCGACATAATGTAAGGAATCGGCTTGTGAGCCGCATAGGCAGCCGTATTTTTTGCCATATTGACTAATAGCACTGGATCCAACAAGGTGCCATTGATCACGGCTTGGTGAATGCCCAAGGTATATAAGAAATTACCTACGGAGTAAATGATCAACATCCCAGGCAAACTGGTATTCAAGCGACGTAACGGCTCTTGAATGATGGTGGTGATCAAGGCGATCAGATTCGTATTGCCCCAAACAATCAGTAAGGCAGATAACAAGGCGAACAGACTTAACGTCAAAGTTGCTGGAATCAAGGCGTTAAAAGATTGTGAAACTGCTGGTGGCACTTGATCCCCGAGATTGATTTGAATGCGTTTGATGTTACTCAAGCGAATGAAAACTTCAGTGGCCAGCAAACCGATGATGATACCAGCAAACATCCCCGTAGTGCCAAGGTTAGTGAAACTCAACGCACCAGTGATCTCAACCGTTTTTTTCGCGCCAGTTGGAATCATCGAAAGGGTGACTGGCATCATCATCACCAAACTGGCTAAGGCAATGATCGACGCCATGATCGGATTGGTATAGTTGCGATTACGCGCCAGAATGAACCCAACCACAGGTGCAAGCATTAAGCCGGCAATGTTTAACGTCCCATTGGCGATCAAAGTGCCCCATACTTGCAAATGCGCTAAGGTGTCACCGCTGGCAATTTTTGGAAAGACCACGTTATTGATCAGTGTGCCGATCCCAGCCAAAATGAATAATGGCATGATCATGGCAAAGGCATCACGTAATGAACGCAAATGGACTTGGTTTCCGAAGCGGCCGGCGACTTCGGAAAATTTATCAAGAAATTTCTGGCTCTTGGAATGAGTCATATTGTTCACTCCTATCTATTGAGATCATTGAGATTTTCGCCGTTACTATTGAACACTTGCTGGAACCAAGCAAAGCTAGCTTTAGGAATGCGGCGCAAGTCTTTAACGGCTTGATTCGTATGATTGACGTAAACGGCACCATAGCGCTTATCGACATCCCCTTTTGAACTGGGGATATCGATCAAGCCCCATCCTAAGTAGCCGATCACCGGAACCCCGATTTCAACGGCTGCTTTTAGTTGTTGCAGATGGGCACGATGATAACTGACGCGGTAATCGTCTTGAATTTGATGAACGCCGTCGAAAGTTTCGCGGACGCCAATCCCATTTTCGATTGGAAAAACCGGCAATCCGGTATTATTCCAAATCTTGATCAAAACATTTTTAAAACCGATCGCATCAATTTGCCAACCCCATTCTGTCGCTTTGAGATTGGGATTAGGAATGCTAGCTTGTTCCATCCACCAATTGACGGGGGTGTCTTTGATGATCTTGGTGTGATCGATTGCTTGGGAGGCGTAATAACTAAACGCAATAAAGTCACTTTTAATGGTTGTAAGTTCTGCCAAATCGCCAGGTTGGATGATATTGTCCAAGTGGTTTTGTTTCATAAAATGTAAAACTTCAGGTGAATAATGGCCAAAAGCAAAAATATCTAAGTAATTATTGTTCAAAAACTCATCAATTGCGCGGGTCGCTTCAATATCTTCAGGTTGAGCAGTGGCGGGGTACACTTCGGCATAAGCGAGCATGCCACCGAGTTTCAACTTTGGATAGTGTGAGCGAATGAAGGCATTGATGCGGGCATGGGCTAATAAGGTATGGTGGCTCATGGTATAAAGGGTCCGGATATCTTGAGGCGCGGTTAAATTACCACCACTTTCAAGACCGGGCTGGTAAGTAAAACAGTTGTGTTCATTAAAAGTGATCCAATAAGTGACGCGATCGGCAAAGCGGCGAACCATTTCGCAACCAAAGCGTACGAAAGCGTCGACGACTTGACGACTGACAAAACCGTTTTCCCGTTTGGCTAAACGTAAAGGCATGTCAAAGTGATATAAACAGATCATTGGCTGGATCCCTTTGGCCAATAAGGCATCGATCAAATGATCATAATAAGCGATTCCGGCTTCGTTGAACTCACCGTCGCCATCTGGACACACCCGACTCCAAGAAATCTGGAAACGGTAGCAGTTCATGCCCATTTCAGCCATTAAGTCCACATCTTCTTGATAGCGGTGATAGTCGTCGATTGCCACTTGCCAGTCGGCGTTGTGGGGACCAGCAGGTTTGATATCATAAACAGAAGGTCCTTTACCATCAAGGTTCCAAGCACCTTCCGTTTGCATGCTTGAAGTTGAGTTACCCCATAAAAAGTGTTCGTTAAGCGTTGTCATATAATCCCTCCATCACGCAATATAGACGCAGTTGAAAAGATTGGCAAAGGCCGATTTGATTATTTGACTATGCTAATTTTCAAGAAAGCGCTATAATCAGCGTAAACATTAGGTTTTGGAGGTAGACAAATTGCCTAAATACATTGAAATTGCCAAACAGTTGAAAGCTCAAATTATGCGTGGTGATTATGCCGCCAGCGAGCCACTGCCAGATCAAGTGAGTTTGGCAGCTTATTATAAAACCAGTCGTGTCACGATTCAAAAAGTGATCCAACTGCTGAACAGTGAAGGGTTAACCTATTCACGCCAAGGCTCTGGCACCTATGTTAAAAATAATGTGAATTTACTATCCCAATATGATGCCTCAGTCGATCAGTATGTTGGGACTAGCCAACTAATGCACGATCATCACGTGCAAAGTCGCGTGTTGGAATATACGGTCCGTTTAGCTGATGAACTTGAACAAGAAAAATTAAATTTGGTATTTTCCGATGCGGTTTATGATTTTTATCGGTTACGCATCATTGATGGTAAACCTTGGAAAATTGAACATACGATCATGCCGGTAAAAGTGGTTCCTGGTTTAACGGAAGGGGTATTGCACCATTCAATTTATCGCTACATCAAAACAGAATTAAATGAAACCATCGGGGCAGCCTACCGGATCATTCGTGCGGCTAAACCAAGTCAGTATGACCGAGAGTTTCTCAGTGCCAATGAACGTACGCCGATGTTGGAAATTGAACAAATCGTATCTTTAGCAGATGGCACGCCGTTTGAATTTTCTCACAGTCGCAATCGCTATGATCAAGGTGCAATCGTGGTATATCATCCAGAACGTCCCATGCTTTGAGGGCGGGTTAAGCACACAAATAAGGCGTCTGTTCAAATTTGAACAGACGCCTTATTTGTAATCCCTTACAAAGCTCTTCCAGAGAAATTTCCCAACGAATGGTGTAGGGCCGCAGCAATTAACATTAATGCCGCTACAACAATCCATAC
>CAKRHU010000096.1 GCA_934339215.1 uncultured Lacticaseibacillus sp. | reverse complement strand
CTGGTGCCGTTGGGACTTTCGCCAACACCCCGCCAGCTGTTGAAGCTTATGTTTGCGAACACCTTGGCATTCGCGCGCAAGAAATCTCCACGCAGATCTTACCCCGTGACTTGCACGCCCACTACATTCAAACCTTGGGCTTGATCGCCACCTCCGTTGAACGCTTTGCCACGCAAGTCCGCCATATGCAACGCACTGAAGTCCATGAAGTCGAAGAACATTTCAACCCAGGTCAAAAAGGCTCCTCTGCGATGCCGCACAAGCGCAACCCAATCGGCTCTGAAAATGTTTCCGGTTTGGCGCGGGTGATTCGCGGTTACAGTATTCCAGCGCTGGAAGATGTGAACTTGTGGCATGAACGCGACATTTCGCATTCTTCGGCAGAACGCATGATGTTACCAGATGCGACTGGCCTGTTGGATTACATTTTGCACCGGTTCACTACGATCATCGAAAACTTGGATGTTTTTCCAGAAACGATGCTCGAAAACATGAACAAGACCCATGGTTTGATTTTCTCCCAACGCGTGATGTTGAAGTTGATCGAATCCGGCTTGTCGCGTGAAGCCGCTTATGATTTAGTCCAACCAAAAACGGCGAAAGCTTGGGATGAACACCGCGACTTCCGCGCATTGTTGGAAGCTGATCCTAAAGTGACTGATCGTTTGACCCAAGCGCAAATCGATGATGCTTTTGATTATCACTATCACTTGCGCCATGTCGATGAAGTCTTTGACCGCATCGGGTTAGGTGACTAAATCAATCATTGAAGTCGAGCTTAGTGCTCGGCTTTTTTTGTCGGCCTTCACTGTCATTTTTGACCGGTGATCTGAATAAAATGTGATAAGCTGAACATAATCTTGATTTCGGAGGAAGTTATGTTTTCGATTCTGCTTGTTATCATTTATCTGGCGTTCATCAGCTTGGGGTTGCCTGATTCGTTGATCGGGTCAGGTTGGCCAGCGATGCACACGGCGTTGAATGTGCCGACCAGTTACGCTGGCATCATTACCATGCTGATCTCAGCGAACACCATTATTTCCAGCCTGTTGTCCGATCGACTCACCCGTAGATTCGGGACAGGCAAGGTCACCGCAATGAGTGTGGGGACCACCGCGTTGGCTTTGTTTGGTTTTTCGATCGCGCCGAGTTTTATTTGGCTGTGCGTGTTTGCGATTCCTTATGGCTTAGGGGCTGGGGCAGTGGATGCCGCGTTGAATAATTACGTCGCCTTACATTACAAAAGTCGCCAAATGAATTGGCTTCATTGTTTCTGGGGTGTCGGCGCGGCGATCAGTCCTTATGTGATGAGCTTTGCCTTGACGCACCAAATGGGTTGGCAAAGTGGCTATCGGATCATCGGGATTGTCCAAGTGTTGCTCACGATTGTTTTAGTGTTCAGCTTACCTTTGTGGATTCGGCGTCGATCAAGCGAGGCTGAAGTAACGGCTCAGCTTTCAATGCGGCAATTGTTTGCTTTACCTGGTGTGCCGCAAGTGTTAACGGCATTTTTAACCTATTGTGCGCTTGAATCGACAGCCGGAATCTGGGCATCGAGTTATTTAGTCCAAGCACGTGGGGTCAGTGTGCCCACCGCCGCGAAGTTTGCTGCACTGTTTTACATGGGCATCACGATCGGACGATTCTTATCAGGATTTATTTCTGATCGACTAGGGGATCGACGCATGATCTGGTTAGGGACTGCGATTCTAGGGTTGGGGATCGTGTTGGTTTTGTTACCGTTGCCGGTTTCAGTTGCCTTGTGCGGGTTATTGATCATCGGGCTTGGGTGCGCGCCAATTTACCCAACCATTATTCATGAAACCCCAACAAACTTCGGCGCGGAAAAATCCCAAGCCGTGATCGGAATTCAAATGGCGTTTGCTTATATCGGCTCGACTTTTGCGCCGCCGTTGTTTGGGTTATTGGCAGGGGCAATCAACATCGGGTTGTATCCATTTTATCTGCTTGGCTTCATGTTGATCATGATGATTGCGATTTTCGGATTGAATCGCGCAGTTCACATTGATTAATTGAAATCGCCTTGAATGCAAGGCGATTTTTGTTTGGTCACCTTTTGGGGTAAAATAATTAGGATAACAAAAAGGGAGATCGACATGGACGAGTTGAAAGAAACATTACAGGCACCATTTAATGAGGCTTGGGCAGCACAATTACTCAAGGCTTTACACGAATTGGCGCAAATCGGCGGCGGTCGCCCAGAACAACTTGCCTTAGTTGACCTGACCTTAGATCTGCGCGGCTTGTGGCCAGCCCACTTGACGCTTAATGGGCAACGACTGGAAACGGCTGGTTTGTGGCCAACCATCACCGCCACTGCCACGCTTGAAGCCTTGCCAGTGACGGGGAAGGCAGTTGACTGGGTGGTTCGCAAACTGTTTCGCACCTATGTGACCGCCTTGCGCGATCCGGCGAACTTGCCGCGCAGTGTCCAACCGCAATGGGCCTTGGTGCATGCCATGTCGAATCATTTTCAAGCGCTAGGGGCCGTGGTGCATCAATTGCATCTCGATGACGATCAAGACCCGGTCAAAATTCGTTTGTTCGGGCCACTAGCAGACGAATCGATCGCATTAATGAAAAAATATGGCGTGACTTGGACATTATCAAAAATGCTGACCCCTTGGGCGCAAGCTTTCTCACCATTGCGGCATATGGAAGACCTCTCGATTGCCAAAGCCAAACCGCGGCGTGGGGTAGCCGAAGCCGGACTGCAACGCGACGTCTTAGGTCGCGCCAAGGCCTTGAAAACGCGCCATTTTGCCAAAACGCCGGCACCTGCATTTACACCGCAACAGCCGATTTTACAACCTTTTGGCGGGCGTCCTGATGCGTATACCGTCTTTGATTTGGAATTTTCCAGCGGTAACAAGCAAGAAGGACAATTTGCCACCGAAATCGGGGCGATCAAAGTCCGCAACGCTCGCATTGTCGACACGTTTGATTGCTTTGTGCAAATTCCCCATGGCATGCGCTTGAATTCACGCTCGCAGTCATTAACGGGCATTCATACCGGGCTGTTGACACGATACGGTCGCCCAGCTGGCACAGCTTTAGCGGAATTTCAGAATTTTATCGGTAAAGACCCGCTGTTAGGTTTTGCGGTTAAAGGCGGCGACTTATTGGTGATGCAGCGGCAATTTGGGTTGTACGCGACGCCTGGGCGGTTGCTTGATGTCGCCGAAATCGCCAAAGCCGGTGGGCCAATGCCTGGCGGACCAGATGTGGGCTTGGCGAAGTATCGTAACTATTTGGGTTTGGATATTTTAGCCCATGGTGCGGTGTATGATGCGGTGACAACATACGCGCTGTATGCCTACTTACAAGGGTCGCCCTTGTTACCAGAAATCGTGATGGCGCAATTCAATCAAGTGTTTGAGCAAACCAGTTTCAAATCACCGAAGCAGAATTTCCGCCGTTAAAAAATGCTTCTCACCGATAACAGTCGATGAGAAGCATTTTTTAGTGGAGCTTGCCAGAATCAAACAGCTGGCGGATCTTGGTTTGAATCAACAACAAGGTGGCGTGTGATTCAGTTTTAAAGCGATCAACTAAAGCTTCAGCGTGTAGGCTGGTTTCCGTCAACAGAGGTTGGTTGTTGATATCTTGGATCTGCAAGCCTTGTTCCGTGAAAATCGCGGTGAGATAGCCGCCTTCAACGCCTTCATCAAGCAGTTGTTGCGCCCAGTTGCGCAAGCCGTCTTGAATCACAGTATCTAACGGTTCGTTAAGTTTGTCAGCCAAGGCTTGTGCTTGGGCTAATGTTTCTGGAATTTCATGCATGTTATCGGCCTCCATTTTGCCTTAAATGTAAGCCTTCTGTGGCAGTTTGTCGAGTTAATCCCAAATCGGTTGGTTGAATGCTTGCTGCAATTGATTCAATAAGTCGCTGACATGATAGCCATCAGCCACTGCATGATTGGCAGTGATCGACAATGGCATCAAGCGTCGGCCATTGTCGACTTGCCATTGGCCCGCTTGCAGGACCGGTGCAAAATTCGCCAATCCGTTGACTGGCATCGGTGTATAACTGTCAAAATGTACCCAAGGCAACATCCCAGCTTCAAAAGAGTTGCTTGGCTGATCAGCCTTGCCGACCGGGCCGCTGGCTTGTGGTGCCGCTTGGCTATCATCGTCAACGCGCTGGACAAACGTCTTGAAAGCTGGCGTGTACTCACTCCAACAACTGGTGATGGTGTGGTCATTATGCATGACAGTATAACTTGGATTTAACTGATCAAAATAGCCAAGTTGGCCTTCTGCGTTGCGGCCGATGCGAAATTCCGGCATCGTGGTCAACACTTTGCTGGTCAGATACAAATAACCTGGGAAAAAGCCCAGCCCTTGTTCGTGCAGTTCATCATAAGTATTGGTGATATCGATTTTGGCCGAAATCGTGAAACTCATTGGGGCCACTTTGGTGAAGTAATAAAAATATTGTTGACGCGGCCAAGTGGCCAGATCGATCGGGGTAAAAGTCATGTTGTGCTCCTTAATATTCTGGGTGGATTTTTTTGATCCACTCGGCTTTGAGGTCTTTGAGTTCAGCGCGCATGTTCAAGACGTCATCCGTTTTCTTGTGCCATAACACTGAGTAGGCAAAAGCAGATGCGCCCATTTCATCCCAGTCACGTTGAAATTCGGTGTCGTGGTACGCGCCGCGATTTAAGTTCAGTTGGTAATATGCCCAACGGTTTTTAATGTTGGGAACGGCGGCGATGAAACGTTTGTGATTGATGGTGTTTTCAATTTGAATCACACCATATTCCACTGGTGCGAGTTTGTAAGCTTGAATCGCTTGTTTTTTGTGTTCTTTATCCATGTTAAAAAATTCTCCAATATGTGCGGCCATCAGGCGTACGTGCCATGAAGCCGAAGTCAACGAGGTAGCGAACGAGCAAATTGTGATCAGGATACCAGAAATCAAGAATCGCATTGGTTTGGCTCAAGGAATACTGGCGATCAATGGCAAAGTCTTCAATGATGCGTGCGCATAAGCAAACCCGGGCGGATTCAGATTTTGGCCAGTGCAAGATTTTGGGGTGGAGGCCAGTGAAATCGAGGCATTTGGCCAACAATCGTTCATATTGCGCCGTCGTGATTGCCATGACTTGGGCTGGTTTGGGAACAGGCAATAATTCACTGACAACGTCTTCACCAAATACGGCTTGATACTGCGCGAGAAATAATCGTGCTTGGGCGGCTTTTTGGCGGAAACGATATTTTTGCTGGCGAATGGTGCTGGCGGTCACACCTTGATCTGCCGCGATTTGTTTGTCTGAATGGCCGGCCGCAAAAGCCTGCATCAATTGTTGCTGATTTTCAGTTAACCCCCCAGCAGCCAGTAGCGCTGAGCGTGCACTGTGGTGAGCAACGGTGAGATGGTCTTGCATTGCTGTTTGTTGGTCTAAGCGCACCTTCACGTCACAATAGTTGCATTGCCACATATTTTGTTCGCGATGAAAGCCTTGAGTCAATTCCGTGATCGTCATGATAGCGTCCTCCGAGCATATAAATTACACGTGTTGACAAATTCTGTCAACATATTTTTTCTGTTAACAATTTCCGCCAACAAAAACACGCCGTTGCCGACGTTTAGGCATGATGCAACCAACCGGAGATCATTTGCCGATTGGTAAACATCACCGGCACTAACAATAATAACGCCAGCAAGCCACAAGCGGGAAAGCCCCAAAGCCCGCCAGCGACATCCATCACCGACCCCACGAACAAGCTGCCGACTGGTGTGGTGCCTTGGTTCAACAACACCTACACGGACATGATTCGACCACGTAAATGATTGGGGATATGCACTACTCGGGAATGAATTTCCAAGCAGTTCATAAACCAGCCAAGTTTGCGCCGTGCGCAGGATCCACGTGCCAATCACCGACACGCATTGGCCGATCCAAAAGTAGCGGAAGTTAGGATTTTTTAGTGAGGAAAAGGACGAGTGAAGACTTACATGGGCACACAGACTCGTTTCTGAAAAATTGCTTCGAACATATTCTGCGCTTTCATCGACATTTATCAATCACACTTCAACACAATAATAATATCGAATCAATATCTTTGAGGTGGTATAATCGAAATACTTAAAGGAGACGCTCTCATGCCGACAATCAATTTAGATACTCCGGTTCACGACCTCGTGGAACAATTTCCTGCAATCGTGGACGTGATGGTGACCATGGGGTTAGATGGTGTCACCAATCCCAAATTACTCAATACAGTGGGGCGCTTTATGACTTTGCGTAAAGGCGCCAAAATGAAACACATTGACATCGCGGACTTAGTGCAACAACTTCAGGCCGCTGGATTTGAGGTGCAAAATGACTGAATCCCATGCAGTAGACCGCCAGAAAAAAATCGTTCAGATCCTTCAAATGTTGCACAATGGTGGGT
>CAKRHU010000095.1 GCA_934339215.1 uncultured Lacticaseibacillus sp. | reverse complement strand
ACCTAGATATGATCGCCAATGCGGATTACTTGTTTGATATGGGCCCTGAAGGTGGGGCCTTTGGTGGGAAGTTAGTTACCAGCGGCACGCCGGAACAAGTCGCAGCTGGCAATGGCCAAACGGCAAAGTTTTTGAAACAACATTTACAGCATTTCACGCACTGAATCGCAAAAGGGAGACCGTGATGGCCTCCCTTTTGCGTTATTGATAAGTTGTTGATACCACTTGTCAATGCTCTCGATCGTCAGGATCGGCAGCTTGTAAATAACCATTGGCATCGACGCGGTAAAGCTTCGTCAGTTGTTGATGGGAATAGACATAAACTTCGGCGTATCCATCGACAAATTTCTGAGTGAGCGTATAATCACCAGCATTGTAGTCAGCTGCCTGCGATTAAAATGATCGGTAACAAGATCCAAATAATCAGCCACACCCGCTTGTGATTCGAGCGCTTCCCCATTCTTGTTGGCATGCCAATTCCCCTATCTTCTCATTCTCAACACGTTCGTTATAAGGTCACAATTTGATCGATTGCGGCGAGTTCATCGGCTGTAAACTTAATATTTTGTGCCGCTTGTAAGTTATCATCCAAATGTTCTGCGCTGGTGGTTCCAATAATGACACTGGCCACCACCGGATCCCGCAACAACCACGCCAACGCCAACTGGCTCATACTTTGACCACGATTTTGCGCGATGGCATTCAACGCATTGAGCTTTTCAACTAATGCCTCACCGCCAACACTTAAGGTGGCTTGATTGGTATGATGGATCTTGAAGTCTGCCGGCAAGCCGTTTAAATACCGATCCGACAACAGGCCTTCTGACAACGGCCCATAAGCCACCAACCCTTGATGATGTTCCCGCAAGACATCCAGCAAACCGCTAGTTTCCACACCACGATTAAACATATTGTAGCTCATTTGCGATACCACGACTGGGGTGCGATAGGCTTCAAATAAAGCTAGCGCCGCATGCGTCTGTTCGACATTGTAATTGGAAATCCCGATGTAGCGGGCTTTGCCACTTTTGACCACTGTATCTAACGCAGATACGGTTTCTTCCAACGGCACCGCATCATCGAAACGATGTGCATAATACACATCCACATAATCGGTTTGTAGTCGCTTAAGAGAGCCATCGATATGTTGTATGATCGCCTTGCGCGACAACCCACTGCCAAAAGGTCCCTCGCCTACCGCATAACCGACTTTAGTCGCGATCACCAACTCATCACGATAACTTTTAAGCTCGCCTGCCAGCACTTTGCCCAACAACGCTTCGCTAGAGCCAAAAGGAATCCCATAATGATCCGCCACGTCAAAATGAAACACACCTTGATCAAAGGCATGTAGCAATAACGCTTGGCGTTCATCAAAAGGTGCTTGCGCATCAAAACGTTGCCACAACCCTAACGATACTGCTGGCAGTTGCAAACCAGAGTCGCCCACTGAGCGGATCGCTAAGTGGTCATACCGCGTCGCTTTTGCTTCATACATGCTTATCATCCTTTCTCGATAGCTTCATTGTCGCATGTTAACGCTTTCGATTCCAGCTCAGAACTTGGAAATCATTTCACTAAAAAAGCGCCAACGACATCAGGTCGTCAACACTTTCCACTAAGCAAAATAGTTTTCCAAGAAATGTGCGATACCGTCTTCGGTGTTGCTCAACGTTTGAAAACGCGCCGCTTTGGCCACATCTGGCACGGCATTACCCATTGCGACAGAAATCCCGGCGGCTTTAAGCATGCCAAGATCATTCAAGCCATCGCCAAACACGATCGTACGGCTGGCAGGGATCCCAGTTTTGGCTTGGAGTTCCGCAATCGCCGTGGATTTATCCACGTGCTTTGGGATCAATTCAATGTTGGTCGCGTCACTAGCTGACAAGTGCATCGCATTGCTAGCCGCTAGCGTCATCATGGTGCGCGCCAAAGATTCTGGGTCATGCGGACTGAAGATGATCCCATTGGTGATTTCTTCGACATGGCCGAGTAAGTTTTCCACAGTATGGACTTGCTTAACGGCAATGTTGGCCGCCGCACTGGCAAAACTCATCATCGTATCGATCACAGATTGACTCGGCGTTTTGGTGTAATACACTGTGTCATCGGTGAAGTAAACCGCAGGCAGTTTTTGCGCAGCGGCGGCTTGTTCCGTCAAGCGCAAGGCATGTGCACCCATTAAATGATGCACGCGGTCGCCGTTGAAATCATACACCGCGCCATTAGACGCAATGATTTCTGCCCGGTCGTCCACTTGATCCGCGATCACTTTGGCCAAGTTATACATCCGCCCGGTCGCAGCATAGAACTCATGGCCGGCATCTAATAATTGTTGTAAGACGGCAACGGTTTTGGCGCTGACATGTTGATGATCATAAGCCAATGTCCCATCAATGTCAGAAATGATCAGATACTTATCCATGCGTCCCTCCTGAAAAAAAAGACGGCTAAACAACAGCCGTCAGTGCGTTTAGCGTCCTTGTGGAATGGTGTTGAGATCCGATTTGAACCATTCATTCCAAGGTGTTTCTGGTAACCCATTCTCATTGAATGGGGCGTTGATCGTGTTTAACAAGGCGATCAAGTTCTCACCGCGTTCGCGCAACAAACCAGCGGCTAATTCTTCATGCGTGAAAGTCGTGTTGGCCATGATCCAGGCATTGATGTCAGCAATGTGCCCGGTGGTGTCAGCTTGGGCGATCAGGTCCAAACCTTCGTTGTGGAATTTATCCAAATAAAATTCAATAAAGTCACTGAGGGCTTTTTGTTGCGCTTCAGGCGTCAATTCAGAGATCGACTTAGTCATAGCTTTACGCCATCCTTTCAAATTACTCACTCTTATACGATAGCTAAATTTCACCGCGTTGGCAAATCTGAATTTAAAACAGTGGTTCATGATCAAATCCCACGCATTGTGCTGAAAGTAGTGATTTTGCGGCTTTCAGCACCGAAAATTGGATTTCACTCAACAATTTGTGGGCCAATTAATTTTTTCATCAGGAATTATTTTTGCGACTGCTGAGGTGATCGCATAAGATCCCAAGCACCGCCCCGACTAACGCTGGTACGGTCCAGCCCAAGCCCGCTGAAAAGCCTGGCAGAAACTGACCGATTTTCAACATACTCGTGCTCCAACCGGCTTGCACCCCGGTGGCATTCAGTCCATCGAGCAACGCCGGAATCGCGGTGAACAGCAATGATAAGTTGAACAACCAGCGATGTTGCCGAAACATCACCGACAACAAGCCCACTAAGATCAACACGATTGCAAATGGATACAACGCCATCAACACCGGTGTTGACACACTGAGCAATCGATCCAACCCGACATTGGCAAAAAACATCGGCACTAAGGTGGCTACTGCGATCACACCTTGATAAGGCACGCGCGGAAACATTTCTTTGGCGGTATCCCCAAAGGCAGTAATTAAACCGATCGCAGTTTTCAAACACGCAATCACCACGATCACCGCCAACAACACATTACCAGCAGTCCCAAAATATTGATGCGCGACATTACTTAAAATCACGCCACCGTTATCAGCGCGAGCAAATACCCCTAACGCATTGCGCCCAAGTAATGCCAGCAACGCATAAATCACACCCATCAAACCCGCCGCCAACGTCCCAGCCAAAACGGTGTGCTTGGCGATGGCAGTGGGTTGCGTAATGCCCAGTTGCTTGATGGCATTGACGACGATAATCCCAAATGCTAACGCCGCTAAAGCATCCATGGTAGAATACCCAGCCGTGAAGCCAGTCGACAACGCTGCTGTCTTGTAGGTTCCCACTGCTGCAAGACCTTGGCCCAACGGCGACACCACCACTGCGATCAGCAGCACTGCCAAAACAATGAGAAATACCGGCGTCAATACTTTGCCGACATACACCATGATTTTGCTTGGCTTGCGGGCAAACCACCACGCCACGGCAAAGAAAATCACGGAATAAATCGCCAAGGCTGGTATTTGATGATCAGCGCTGACAAATCGCGTCAGTCCAATTTCATAAGAAATCGACGCTAACCGCGGTAAGGCAAATAATGGACCAATACACAGATACAATAAAATGGTAAAAATATAGGCAAACGGTCGGTTGGCTTTTTCAGCGAGGCCAAACACCCCATCGACTTTGGTGATCCCAATGGCGGCGACGCCAAGCAGGGGTAGCCCAACGCCAGAAACTAAAAAGCCGATCACAGCCGGCCATAAGTGATTGCCAGCTTGTTGGCCGACAAACACAGGGAAAATTAAGTTGCCAGCGCCAAAGAATAAGCCAAACAACATGGTCCCGATAAATATCAATTCGCGTTGCGTGAGTTTGCGCGACGTCATGTGAATCCCTCTTTTCGCTTGTTGCAAATATTGTAGCAATGAAGTCTAACAAGGGAGTGAACAATTTATGAGAAACGCGATCTTGAAGATTTAAACTTGCAAATGGCGATGCTTCAGCTTTGGAAACACATGTGTATCGGCAAACCCGATTACCGCACCTTGGGCCACTAGGGAAAATAATGTGCCAATATTGATGGCATAGATCTGACGGGTGAAGCTGACACATAAAATATCCAAGATGATCGGCGGTAGAAACGATACCGGTTGCGCAACTGCTGCATTGCCGTGCAGGAATTTAAAGCGACTAATGGCGTCATTTTGATCAAATCGGCAAAACCCGACACCAAAAATGAAAATGGGATCATATAAATGAAGTTGCCAGCGATCCGCCGCCAAGCCAAATGGCCGAGTACTGCCGCGTTAAATAAAACGACGGCCACGCCTTCAATCAACAATATCGTCAACAAACTGACGTTAAACGCATGACTTAAATTCACCGCACTTGACGTCCACAAGGCACTGCCGAGGTTCATCGCCACCGTCATCCCATTGCCAAAACCGTTTAGGATCAACGAAAAACAAAACATTCCCAATAATTGTGCTGAGGTTTGGTCATCTGCTGTATGTTGCATCTACTCATCTTCTTAAAGGGCTAAGTAATCGGCTAAATAATCGGCCATCCCTGAATTTTCATTATCAAACGCCGTCACCGCATCAGCCATTTGCAAAATTTCTGGCCGCGCATTCTTCATCGCGACGCCAGTGCCAGCATATTCGATCAGATCCAAATCATTCATGTCATCGCCAAATGCCACGACATCTTGTTGCGCGATTCCGTAAAGCCCAGCGACGTAAGCCACAGCTTGCGATTTGCTGGTATGCCCTGCGGTGACTTCAAGGGCGGTATGTTCGCCACTCCAAGCGCCCCAGGTTTTCGGGGTGAGACTTGGAAAATGCTGATGTACCGCTTGTTGCAAGGCGGATAAGGAATGTTGCCGAATAAACATCGTGACGGAAATTGGCGCTTGTTGTAACCCGCTGGCATCAAACAACCTTTCCGGCGCTGGCAGATCCGGCAAAAATGGCATATCCACATAACCGTGATCAGCGAGCAATAGTTTTTTGCCTTCTGCGACCATCAGTTCGATATCAAATTGCGTTTTCAATGATTTCAAGGCTAAGGCCGTTTGGGTGGTCAAAGCAGTTTGGCGCTCGCTGGCCCAATGTTGATGAGGTTTATGGATCAAGGCCCCGTTGAAATTGATCATCGGGCTAGTCAATCCTAGTTCATCATAAAAATGTTCTGAAATCGAATCGGGGCGTCCGGTGGCGATCACCACCAAATGCCCAGCGGCTTGAGCCGCTTTTAACGTCGCGATGGTTTGGACACTTAACGTGCCGGCAAGATTTAAGGTGGTGCCATCCAGATCTAAGGCGATCAGTTTTTGATTCATCTATACAATTCCTCACGTCTAATAGTTGTGTGATCATTTTAACGCACTGCGCCGATGCTTGGCCAATGATCAATCGAGCAAGCAGTCTTTGGGATAATGTTCTTTCAAATAAGCTTCAATGACTGTCTGCATCCGCGCGACTGAAGGTGATTTTTGCGTGGTGGGGTTCATCACCAAACATAGTGTGCGCTCGAAAGGCTCTGAGAAGGAATAAGTGTTCACATCCCCAACCAGCTTCTTTAACGCCAGCTTTGGCAACACCCCTAAGCCCAGGCCTGCTTCCACCATCGAGAGAATCGACTGATCGTCTAAGGAATAATGCAACGAATTCGTCGACACATTATAGCGATCTAGCGCCTTTTTGGTGTCACGGTCATAGTCGGCTTGTTGCAAAATAAAATTCTGATGGGCCATATCGCGATCCGTCATAAAGGTCCCATTGGCTGGCGTGTAAGCTCGTGGCGTGATACAGTAAATCGGGTCTTTCAACAACGGAATAGCGATCAACTGCTTGGCCACTGGCATTAAGGAAAACCCGATATCGATGGTGCCGACCCGCACTTGTTCTGCGATTTCGTTGAAGCTCGCTTGCACTAAAGACACAGCAATTTTGGGATATTGTTTTTTAAAGCGCAA
>CAKRHU010000094.1 GCA_934339215.1 uncultured Lacticaseibacillus sp. | reverse complement strand
TGTTCAACCGCCTTGCCTAGCGTCGACGTCATCGCAGCCGTCGAACTGGTTTGAAGCTGCCAATTGTGCGCGCTTAGGCCATATTTTTGCAATGCCACCGTCGTGCGACTCATCACCCCGGCCCCGGCATCGATCCCGGTGATGGTGTAATTGAGCTGCTTGCCAAGCGGCTGGCTTGCGTTGTATTTGGCCGGCGCGGTACTGCACCCGGCCAACCCGAGCACAACGGCGCAGGCGGCTAAGACAGTTTTGAGTTTGCGCATCGCGACCTCCTTAATGTTGCTTGTGATTCATCGCCTGGGTGATTCGATCCAAGATGATCGCCAGAATCACGATCGCCAACCCGGCCGCAAAGCCGCTGCCGGCCTCGTTACGCCCGACGGCAAAATAGACTTGGGTCCCCAGACCCATCGCCCCAATCATCGACGCGATCACCACCATCGACAAGGCCAGCATCATACTTTGGTTGATCCCGGCCATGATCGTCGACAACGCCCCTGGTAGCTGAACCTTGGTCAGCCGCTGCCAGCGCGTCGCGCCGAAGCTATCGGCGGCTTCGATCAATTCACCGGAGACCTGTTGAATCCCCAACTGCGTCATGCGGACCGTCGGTGGCATCGCGAAAATAACACTCGCCACAACGCCTGGCACCATTCCGATACCAAACAGCGCGACGGCCGGGATCAGATACACGAATGCCGGCATCGTCTGCATGAAATCCATCAACGGCTTGACGATCCGCGCAACGGTGCGATTCATCGCCGCCCACAAGCCCAGCGGTACCCCGATGATGATTGCCAGCAAGCTGGCTGTCAGTACCAAGGTCAGCGTTTGGGTCATGTCCCGCCAGAAGCCTTGATTCCAGATATACAAGAACCCCAGCAGTTCGAACACCAACAGCCCCAGCTTGCGCTCGTGGCGCGTTAACCACCAGGTCAACGCGATGACCGCAAGAATAAACACGGGAATCGGTAAGAGATCGAACACCCACTGAATGGCATTGATGATGCCGCCCAAGGCGTTCGTGATGACATAGAAGAACCCTTCAAAATGCGAAATCCACGCGACGAAGGCATCGATCCAATGCGCTAGGGGAATTTTGGGAAGATCAAACATTCACGTTCACCTCATTTCCTGACAATGCGCCCAAGACCGCCCCGCGAATAATGATTCCTTGCAGCCGGTGGCGCTCATCGACGACGGCATACGGCACAGGCGTGCTGGACACGGCATCCATCAAGTCGGCCAGAGGGGTATCGATGGTCGTCGTCGGCACGATGTCTTTGACCAATGGGCGGATATCTTCTTGATGCTGGTCGATTGCTTGACGCACGTCTTTGGCATCGATGATTCCGAGCAAGTGGCGCTCGGAATCGATCGCATACAGACTCGAAATCTCGTTGTCGCGCATTCGCCGCGCAGCCAGCCGGGGACCGGCCTTTTCGACGTTGACGGTCGTTGCCCGCACCATAACGTTTCCGGCGGTGTAGACCTGCGAACGGTCAACGCCTTCGATGAAGCGCTCGACATAATCATCGGCAGGGTTGCTCAAGATTTCTTCAGGCGTCCCGATCTGGACAATCTCACCGTCTTTCATGATCAGGATGTGATCGCCGATGTGTAGCGCCTCGTTGAGATCATGCGAGATAAAAATGATCGTCTTGTGCAAGTTTGCTTGGAGATCCAGCAATTCGTCTTGCATCTCGCGCCGATTCAGCGGATCCAGCGCGGAAAAGGCTTCGTCCATCAACAACACCTCGGGGTCGTTGGCAAACGCGCGGGCCAACCCGACGCGCTGTTGCATCCCCCCCGACAGCTGATCAGGATACTGCGAGGCGTATTCGCTTAAGCCCACCATCGCAAGCGCCTTTTGGGCCTTGGCCGCGCGCTCGCTTTTGCTGACACCTTGAATCTCTAACCCAAATTCCGTGTTTTGTTGCACCGTTCGGTTGGGCAACAAGGCAAAGCTTTGAAACACCATGCTCATCTTCTGGCGCCGAACGGCTTGCAATTGGGCTTTGGTCATCGTCGCAATATCTTCACCATCGATCAGCACGCTGCCACTCGTCGGTTTGATCAGCCGGTTGAGCATCCGAATCGTCGTCGACTTCCCGGAACCGGATAAGCCCATGATGACAAAAATTTCACCGTCTTCAACCGCAAAGTTGGCGCGGTCAACACCAACCGTTGCTTCTGTGGCCGCTAAGATCTCTTGTTTCGTATGTCCGTTTTCAAGCATCGTCTGCGCTTTTGCGACATGCTTGCCAAAGATTTTCGTCAAGTTTTTGACCTCAACTTTGGTGGTCATAGCATTCCTCCTTCGTGAGTTCAACGTGTTCTGCAATAAAAACTACACAATTAACGATACAGATAAGGCGCAATTATTTCAAATCCGCGTCACTACTTCTCATATTTTCCCGCGTAGAATGAGGATAAGAAGAACTATCCTGTCATCTAATAATAACAGCGCTTCCGCCACCACTGAGACAACAATGTGCTTACCTCGCACCAGTTAATTTTAGGATGGAATTCATCCTTTTAATTTTAATTAAAATATAATGTTAATAATCTCATTTAATTGATTGATTACCCGCGCAACTGAAAAAAGACCAGCTAACCAACACTGGCTAACTGATCTCATCTATTTCTCGGGGGACACTTGGGGGACATTTCAGTCCCCCAAACCCGATTGAATGCTATTTAATACCGGCTAAAACGCCTTAAAATCCCGCTAAATTAGTGAATAGTGTTATCTAGAACTATTCCCATTCGACAGTTGCCGGCGGCTTAGACGTGATGTCGTAAACCACGCGGTTGATGTGCCCACATTCGTTGACGATGCGAGCAGAGATCTTTTGCAGAACTTCCCAGTCGATGCGGGCAAAGTCTGCGGTCATCCCATCGATGGATGTAATGGCACGAATGGCAATGGTGTAGTCGTAAGTCCGACCATCGCCCATAACACCGACAGAACGAAAACCTGGTAATACCGTGAAGTATTGCCAGATGGATTCGTCTAAGCCGGCTTTTTTGATTTCGTCACGTAAAACCGCGTCGGATTCGCGCACGATTTCGAGCTTTTCAGGGGTGACTTCGCCAAGCACACGGATACCAAGGCCTGGGCCTGGGAATGGTTGGCGCCATACAAGTTCATGCGGGATACCAAGACGTTCGCCGAGCTCGCGGGCTTCGTCTTTGAACAACTTGTTCAAAGGTTCGATCAACTTGAACTTCAAGTCGTCTGGCAAGCCCCCAACGTTATGGTGAGACTTGATGGTTTGGGCAGTATCAGTACCGGATTCAACCACGTCGGTGTACAGCGTACCTTGAGCCAAGTAGTCGATGCCGTGCAACTTGCGGGCTTCCGCATTGAAGACTTCGATGAAGTCGCGGCCGATGATCTTGCGTTTCTTTTCAGGATCGGTAACACCCTTCAAATCGCCTAAGAAGCGATCTGCAGCGTCGACTTTGATGATTTTCACACCAAGGCCTTTGCCTAAGGAGTCCATCACTTGATTGGCTTCATTCTTCCGTAGTAAGCCGTGATCCACGAAGATACAAGTAAGTTGGTCGCCGATCGCTTTGTTCAACAAGGCCGCAACAACAGATGAGTCAACCCCACCAGAAAGACCGAGCAAGACTTGCTTGTCGCCAACTTCAGCACGGATGGCTTTGATTTGGTCATCGATGAAGTCGCCCATGTTCCAGTTCGCCTCTGCGCCACAAATGTCAAAGGCAAAATGATGCAGAATTTCATGGCCATACTTGGTGTGTTGAACTTCGGCGTGGAATTGGATGCCGTAGAACTTACGGTCGTCGTCATCCATCGCAGAAATTGGGCAGTTTTCACTGGTTGCCGTTACGCGGAAGCCTTGAGGTGCTGCTTGCACCAAGTCCCCATGGCTCATCCACACGGTTTGTTCGCGGGGAAGGCCTTGGAAAACTTTGGCGTCGTCATCGAGCACTTTGATGTCGGCTTTACCGTATTCGCGGTTGTCAGCTGGTGCAACTTTGCCGCCTAAACGATAAGCCATCAGTTGCATGCCGTAACACACACCTAAGATCGGAATGCCGAGGTTAAAAATCTCGTCATCGACGCCTAATGCCCCTTCGTCATAAACGGAATCTGGGCCGCCAGAGAAAATGATCCCTTTTGGCGCGATTTCTTTCACTTCTGCAGCCGTGATCGTGTGCGGTTTGAGTTCAGAATAAACGCCGAACTCGCGAATCCGCCGGGTGATCAATTGGTTATATTGACTGCCATAATCAAGTACGATGATCTTGTCGTAATCCTGGTTTGCCAAGCTTTCTCCACGCTCCTCTTTAAATTATATTAATTCTACTGATATTATCGACGAACGTCAATCGTGATGAGAATTTTCCCATTTAAAAAAGCCACGTCTGAAAGCCACTCGAACCGATTGCTTCTATTATAAGGCAGGTTGCGTGAATTGATCTCCCGCCAAGTTCCGATAATACGCCGCGTTAGTCGCTTGAATGTAAGGGGCCAGCCACAAAAAGCCGATCCCAAAGGTCAACGTCGCGACCAAAGCCCAGCCGATAAAGCTCAACTGCAACAGGAAATATTCACCTTTGTGCCCCACCATCAACCGCTGGCTTGCGGCAATGGCGCCAGTTGGGGTGATTTTAATGCCGGCGGCTTGCATATCTTTCAAGATGTAATTGGTTTGCGAATAAGCCAACGCCTTAATGATGCCTGGCACCACCAACAGCAGCGACCACAAAGTGATGAAAATCACCGACAACATGGTGTTGAGAAAAACGGCAATCGGTTGCCCACTGGTGAAGGCACTGAAAATATTACTGTAGATGTTGCGGTCTTGTTCCCGATCATCCATAAACTTCAAGAACGTAAAAGCGATCCCAGCGGTGACCATTAAGGCAATGATGCCAAACGTCAGCCAGCCGACCACATTGGCGAAAAACACCGCCACAAAGTGAAAGCCGACTGCCCAACCCCATTTGCCTTTGAGTCGGGCTTTGGCCGCTTGTTTCAATTCTGCTCGTGTCATGATTTGTACTCCTCCTTATTGAGGTACTAAGCGTCGTCGCAAGGTGTCACGGGGGGAACTTAAACATGGGAAACACATTTTTTTGGTAGCGTTTCCCCTACTTTTATGATAAACTATTGCCCCCTGGATGTTCCAGAATGGTGCCGCAATGACGTGGCGCCCCCTTTTGCGTGTGAATGGAGGAGTAAATGTTCGATTCAATTGAAATTAAAGGTGACCGGCAAAACAATTTACAAAACGTATCCTTATCCATCCCCAAACACCAGATCACCGTCTTCACCGGCGTCTCTGGATCTGGGAAATCCTCAATTGTCTTTGATACCATCGCCCAAGAAGCCGGCCGGCAACTGAATTCGACGTTTTCAAGTTTTGCCCGGTTGTTCTTGCCGCGCTATAAACGCCCAGACGTCGATGCGGTCAACAATATCTCACCAGCTGTGGTGATCGAGCAAAAGCCCCTGGGCGGCAACGCGCGTTCAACGCTCGGTACAATTTCCGATATTAATCCGTTGTTGCGCATTTTGTTTTCACGATTCGGCCAACCGCATCACGGCCACGCTAGTAACGCCTTTTCCTTCAATGATCCAGAAGGCATGTGTCCAACTTGCCAAGGCATAGGCGAAACTTATGTGTTAAACGTTGACGCCGCTTTTGATCGTAGCAAGTCAATTCGCGAAGGCGCCGTATTGTTGCCAGGTTACGTGAAGAACGGCTATTACAATCAGCAGCTGATCAAAACCAAGCTATTTGACAACGACTTGCCACTGGATCAGTTTTCCGATGATCAATGGGATTTCTTCTTACATGGTGATCCAGACGAACGCGTGCGCACCAAGCAGAAATTTGAAGGCATTTCGCGGCAATTCTTCCGCACCACCACCCAATCTGATCGGGATACGTCAGCCGGCGCAGCCAAACGCTTGGCGACTTTTGCCACGCAGACTTTGTGCCCTGCTTGTGGGGGGAAACGCTATAACGATTCAGTATTATCGAGTCGCATCAATGGTTACAACATGTTTGATCTCACCGATATGCAACTGTCTGACTTAGCCGATGTACTGAAAGCCTTCGACGATCCGGCCATGGCGCCTTTGTTGACGGATTTACAACAGCGCTTAGGCGACATGATTGCCATCGGCCTCGATTACTTGGCGTTGACCCGAGACACCCGCACGCTTTCTGGCGGCGAATCCCAACGCGTGAAAACGGTGCAATATCTCGGTAACGCACTGACCGATATGCTTTATATCTTGGATGAACCATCGACTGGCTTGCATCCGCGCGACGTCCATCGCCTCAACGACTTATTGAAAAAGTTGCGTGACAATGGCAACACCGTGATCGTGGTGGAACATGACCCCGACGTCATCGCTGTCGCCGATCACATCATCGACATGGGCCCAGGTGCTGGGTCTCATGGTGGGACAGTGAC
>CAKRHU010000093.1 GCA_934339215.1 uncultured Lacticaseibacillus sp. | reverse complement strand
GATCCAATACAATAACGGTCGCCCCCTCCTTGAACATCCGGTTTTGAACTTGGTTTCATAGAACTTTAGACGTTACCGATGGTGAACAGTTGCCAATACAAGCCGTGCAGTCGTATTAATATGTGAATTATATCACGTCCAGAAAGCGCTTACTACAGATTTATTGTGTACGACATCATTTCAGGAAAATACAATCGCCGGATTGCCTGGGCCAAAAACGGCAAAAAAATTGGTCGCCATGGGTGGTGGCGACCAAGGAGTAAGGATTGGCCAAGTAGTGGGTGGCTACCTGGCGATTTTTACTTGGAGGAGTAAAAATGAAAAAGTTGGGTATGGGTATGGAAATAAGTGGGTGCCTTATGTCCATACAGTCAATATAACGGCTAAATGTGAAGAAATTGTGACGAAAAGCAAATATCGTTCGAAAAAATTGTATAGGCTTATAAATTGCCTAATGGACTCAAAGTGACTATGCTTAAGTCAGGGAGTGTTGCAAATTAAAGTCTTGTGGTGAACAGTCAAGTGAATGAGGTGAGGTTCTAGAAATATTTTTGGGTAGTTGAGCGTATACTTCCCCCAGCCCGCGACTTTATTGTTTTTCGGTTGCGGGAAAGCGTATCGCTAAACTAAACCAGTCACGCTAGACCAATTTCGCTTGATCGTACAATTGATGGTTCTTCATCAAAGTGAGAACCAAACGTACGAGCTTGCGAGCGGTCAATAAACTGGCGCGACGATGTTGATACTTTGGAACCTCCCGATATTTCTTGTTGTAGTATTTTTCAAATACTGGATCGTGCGTTCTTACCGAATTGGCAGCTTCAACTAGGTAATAACGCAGATATTGATCCCCGCTGTGGACACGTGGCGTTGCTTGGCGCTCAGTGTTGCCTGATTGGCTTCTACGCCAAACCAGGCCAGCGTACTTGGCTAGACTAGCTTCATTCTTGAAGCGTTCGGGTTGACCGATCTCGGCAATGATGCCAGCGGCGTAAACTGGGCCGATGCCTGGAATACTTCGCAAACACTTTGCTTCAGGTGTCGCTTCACACAAAGCGGCGATACTCTTATCGAGTTGTTTCAACTGTTGACTGAACATGCGGATCTCGTTGGCGTACATGCCCAAGACGAGATTCACAGAATCCATAACTTGCTTGTCGAGTCGATAAGAGTCGCGTGCTGAACGTTTCAACGCTTTAGCGACGGATTCGGGATCACCGAAGCGACCATGACCAAGGGTGTTGAGATCGCTTGTGAGTTGTTCTAGCGGTAACTCCGCAAGCTCATCCAGCGAGTAACGCTCGTCGGTCAAGACCGTCATCATGGTGGCACCAAAAACTGACGTTGGTAACTCGGCGTCGATCGTATTCATCTTGTAGTACAGATTATTGAGAAAGTGGTTCTTACACCATGTAATCTCTTTAGTCAGATGGAACCTTTCACGAGTTAGCCGTTGAAGTGCGAGGTGGCGTTCATCACGAGGCACTGGCACTTCATAACGGCCAACACGTAGGAAGTCGGCGATGTTGCGGGCGTCAACTGAGTCCGTTTTATCCTGGTCATACACCTGACTGAAACGATGGGTCATCTTGGGATTCAAGGTGACGACTTCAATGCCAACTGCTTCGAGTTTGTCGTCGTTGGTCAGTTCGTAAGAGGCCAAGACATTGTATACCGACGTTGCTTCAAGGCCTACAATTACCCGTTCATAAGTGAGCTTCTTGTAGGCGTCTAAAATATCTTGTTTGATGGCTTTAACGCCATCAGGGCGGTTGGCGACAGAGTCTTGGAAGACAACATTCTGATCGCTATCCATCCCACAGAAATCTAATTTAGCTTTAGAAACATCAATACCAACATTCAAGTTCATAGGACTGGACCTCCTTTCTTTGTCAGATTGATTGGAGAAGACTTGGGTGCTGCGTGATATCCCCTAATTATGAACGGTCAGTGCTTCCTCGCGGTATGAGTAGTCCGCTACTAGTCGTTGAGCTGCGTGATGAAACGTGAGTCATCACCAACCACTATTAGCCCTACAGCTTGTGGTGTGCGCTTAGTACCATTCATCTGGGAGGCAGACTTTAATTGTAGTCTGAATTGCTTCAGCTACAGGAGGTAAAAGCCTAGACCAGTTGGACCCAGATCCAATGAACAACTAGAGGATATCACGCAACACTCAAGCCGACTGAACAACTTTGAACTTGATACAACTTTACTATACGAGGAGGGTGGGATTATGAAGGCAACTGAAAATTCACGCGCAACTTACGCCCAAAGCCAACCTGAGGCAGTATTGGACCAATTACATACCACCAAAACTGGGTTGAGCCAAGCAGAAGCCACCAAGCGCCTGGCGCAATACGGCCAAAACTCGATCACCAAGGCCGCTGAATCATCGCAATTAAAAGTTTTCCTGAAAAATTTTATCAGTTTAATGGCGATTTTACTGTGGGTTTCTGGGTCCATCGCCATTTTAAGTGGCACTTTGGAACTTGGGATTGCCATTTGGCTGGTAAATGTGATCAATGGCTGTTTCTCATTTTGGCAAGAACATCAAGCTAAAAAAGCCACCGATTCCTTGATGGCGATGTTGCCAACCTATACGCAAGTGTATCGCGATGGCAAGCGCCAGCAGATCAATGCCGTCGATTTAGTGCCAGGGGATGTGTTCACTTTGCAAGCCGGCAATGCGGTGCCAGTCGACGCCCGGCTACTTGAAGCCACCTCGATGCAAGTCGATCAAAGTGCTTTGACCGGTGAATCCGTGCCAGAATCCAAATACATCCGCTATGATGCCGGCGAAGGCGAATTTGCGGAAAGTAACTTGGTTTTTGCTGGGACGACGGTTGGTGCTGGCACCGGTTTGGCGGTTTGTTACGCCACTGGAATGCAGACTGAATTCGGGAAAATCGCCAGCCTCACCCAACAACAAACCAAAGTTTTATCCCCTTTGCAAAAAGAACTCGACCGCTTGACCAAGCAGATCTCCATGATCGCCATTGCCATCGGGTTAGCCTTTTTCGTCGCCGCGATTTTCTTTGTGCATTATCCCATTGCCAAATCCTTTATCTTTGCTTTAGGGATGATCGTCGCCTTTATTCCTGAAGGCTTGCTGCCTACCGTCACCTTGTCGTTGGCGCATGGGGTCCAGCGCATGGCCAAAAAACATGCCTTAGTGAAAGATCTCAACTCCGTGGAAACTTTAGGCGAAACCACGGTGATCTGCTCCGATAAAACTGGGACGTTAACCCAAAACCAAATGACGGTCAACCATATTTGGACCTTGGCACATCACTATGATGTCACCGGCCAAGGCTACGTCAACAATGGTGAAATTCAACTCGACGGGCAAACGGTGGACTATAAAACCGATGCTGATTTGAATAAATTATTGCGCGTCGCTGCTTTAAACAATGACACCACGGTACAAATGGCGGATGGTAAACCGAAGATCTTAGGCACGCCAACGGAAGCCGCGCTTGTGATCATGGCGCAAAAAGCCAAATTTGATCTCGACCATGCCGAAACAGCAACGCCGCGATTGAAGGAATTTCCATTTGATTCTGATCGTAAGCGGATGGGCACGGTGCATCAACATGATGATCACACCTTGTCGGCTTGTGTCAAAGGTAGCTTGTCGGATTTGTTACCACAATGTACAACGGTGCAAGTCAACGGGGTCGTGCGACCGATCACAGACGACGACCGCGAAAAAATCAACGCCGCCAACACCAAATATGCCGCGATGGGATTGCGTAGTTTAGCGATCGCTTATCGCAAAATTCCTTTGCAAAAAGACTTACAAAGTCAATTAGATGCGTTGACCATTGAAAATACGGAAAATCAATTGACCTTTGTCGGTTTAACCGTCATGGCTGACCCGCCACGTCCAGAAATTTTTGACGCGGTGGCGAAATGCCACGCTGCCAACATTAAAATTATCATGGTCACAGGGGATTCGACCTTGACTGCGAAATCCATCGCCGTGAAAATCGGGCTGACTTCAGACAAAGCCCGCGTCGTTACCGGTACCGAACTTGATGCGATGAGCGAATCGGAACTTCAAGAAGCCTTGCGTGGGGAAATCATTTTCGCGCGGGTCGCGCCTGAACAAAAATACAAAATCGTCTCCACTTTGCAAGCCAATGGTGAAATCGTCGCGTCGACTGGTGATGGGGTCAATGATGCGCCTGCTTTGAAGAAAGCTGATATCGGCGTGGCCATGGGTGTCACTGGGACCGATGTGGCGAAAGATGCCGCAGATATGATTTTAACCGATGACAACTTTGCGTCAATTGTCGCCGCCATTGAAGAAGGTCGGACTGTTTACGCCAACTTGCAAAAGTTCTTAACGTATATTTTGACGTCGAATGTCCCAGAAGCAATTCCGAGCGTCTTGTTCCTGTTTTCTCGCGGGTTGATTCCGCTACCGATGACCGTCATGCAGATCTTAACCGTTGACCTCGGCACGGACATGTTGCCTGCACTAGGCTTAGGGGCAGAACAAGCCGAACCTGGGATCATGAACCAACCACCACGCAAACGCACCGCGCACTTGATGAACAAACATGTGGTCTTGAAAGCCTTCGCTTGGTACGGCTTATTAGCCAGTGTGATCTCCAGTTTCGCCTACTTCTTCGTCAACTGGCAAAATGGCTGGCCACAAGTCGCCTTATTTTCAAACGGCAACGGCTATGCGCGGGCCACAACCATGGTATTAGGTGCGATCGTCTTCTTCCAAATCGCTAATGCTTTGAACTGCCGGACTCAATTTGCTTCTGTGATCAAAGCCGGCATTTTCTCCAACAAACGCATTTGGTATGGGATCATCTTTGAAGTGTTACTGCTGATCATGTTGACTGTGGTGCCATTCTTCCAAGGCTTGTTCAACACCACGGTATTACACGCCAGCGACTGGGTATTCCTCGCGATTATTCCAATTCCAGTCTTCTTGATCGAAGAAGCGCGCAAAGCTTGGACGCGGTATCGCCTGACCGCCAAATAAGTCACTAAATAACCCTTGAGTTTTCCAGATTGGTCAACTCAAGGGTTATTTTTTACGCTCGTTTGCGCTTCGGGGTACTCACCGCTTGTTTATCTTGCCATAAGCTCATCAATACCGCATACAATTCGCCAAAGCGTTCCGCCGTCGGATGTTCTGGCCAGTTAAACACATTCGACTGGGTTTTAGTTTCCAAAGCGGCAGCTTGAATCACCAAATCAGCACTTTTCGGATCTGCAGTTGGCGCCAGCAGTTTGACAATCGCTTGTTGTTTCAACATGGCCACCAAATCGATATCCGCTAACCCGCTTTGATCCAACGTTAACAACACCTTCACCGGTTGTTGCGGGCGAAAACTGGCCTTAAACAGCCGCAAATTTTGCTCAAAATTATCGCTTAACAAATCGATCACATCGATAAAATTCTCTAAGTGTTGTGATAACACCACTTGGGTCAGGGTTTGGCGAATGATCCGCGCATAATGTTGGTCTTTGACGCGGGCCGCTAACTCATCATGAAAGGTGTACGCCACCAATTGATTGAAATCGACGCCTAACGTCAGCACTGAAGCGCTCACTGCCAGCAAATTGGCTTGCATCAATTGCTTTTCTGCTGGCGTCAGCGGCCGATCCCAAGCTGGAAAAGCGGACACAAACTCCTTGGTCAGTTGGTAAACATCTGGTGCATAACGTCTGAAGCGCTCAATGTACACTTGCATCTGCGCGTCGTCGACCACCATAAAGTTCGGTTGTAAATGGATCAAGAAAAAGGCAAAACTGGCTTCGCCCATCACTTGCAAGCGCGTCATCGGCGGTAATTCAAAATCACGCACATGCCCATGACCTAATGCCAGATCCAAGCCCGGCAACGGATAATCCAAGACGACTTTGTTGCGATCATAAGTCAAAATATGCCCGGATTGCATGCGTTGTAAGCTGACCGCCAAATAATACATTGAGATTTCTTCAGCCGTCGCATTCGGAATCTCGCAATCTAGTGTTTGATACACCCGATTAACGACTTGCTTGGCCGTAGCCCGAGCAATATTTTTGAATGGCCAAGCCACACCAGCAGTTGCCTGCCAAAACATCGTGGTGAAAAACAGCCGCAAATGCGCTTCATCACCGACAAAAGTTAAGCGTTCTGGAACCATTTTGACCCCGAACACCTGACCTAAATCGCGCAATGGATGCAAATGCCGCATCACTGTCATGCGCGAAAGATGCATCGGGGCAACGAAATCATCAAAGTGCATGGAATGATTTGATAACGCCGCTTGCATAAATTGATAAGGACTCGTTTGGGTGATCATTTCATAGCGCAACCGCGCCTCTGAAAGATTAAATAACGTGGTCAAGTCCGCATGTGGATCGCCGGCGAGTCGTTGCAACACGCCTAACAAGTCATTGTAAATATTGTAGATACTACCGTAGTTGCGACCAGTGGCATGTGCGACTTGCCGCAAATTGACTTCAGTGACGAACCCGACCCCATCTTGTTC
>CAKRHU010000092.1 GCA_934339215.1 uncultured Lacticaseibacillus sp. | reverse complement strand
TCATGGCCTTTTTGGTCTAGTCTATTGCCTGTTGCACTTCAATTGTAAATCGGGGGACAAATTTATTCGCAGCTATACGCCATTTTTCTCGCGGAAGTCGATACCTTTTCAATATTCTGCATTGTTGAAAGGGGCCCTCGTGGTTTTAGATGAATTTGATACTGTCAAAGAACGGATGTGGGATCAAGCCATTGATAATGCCTTAAAAGTCCAAGCTGATTTAACAGTTTTGTTCAAATCCATCTATGAGGCCTTGCAACGGTTCGATCAGTTGCCTAGTCAACTTAGTGACCTCTTGACTGCAGGCGATGGACTGTCAGGGCTCACCAAACGCGCCCAAGAGTTGAGAGAAAAATACGCCCTTGGTCAACTTTATCGCAGTGCCGAAGGAAAAATCGATACTGGTTTTGTCCTTCATCTGCCTCAGCGAAACTTGATCAGTCAAGGTCGCGCTTGGCATGCGTATTCTGATCCGACCAAACATCAGGTGATCATCGGCGAAGAGGTGACAGATAGCCTTCATTTTCAAGGCATGTTGTTTGCTGTGTCGGCTTTTATCAAACGCTTTGCGATGTTTATTTTAAAACAAGCTCGACGCTTTCAAGACGCCAGGAATGTGGCGCGTCCGTTGCTTTCAGATGGAATGACGATTCGCGAGGCTTGTTACACAATCTATGATGCGCTTGGACTAACTGCTGACCAAGCCGAGGTCTTGATGTCTTTAGGGTTGAGTCAACTGCCGAAACGTCGTGAACAAGCGAAGACGGTGAATGCACATTATCGACGTTTTCAAGAACAAGGCCTTAAATTATTTAATTTTGTGAATGATTCTGAACATGATCTGCGAACTGATATCAACGCTTCATATTTTTCAGTGACACCAGAACGTTTTTTACTCGGGATCCTGGATAAGGCCAATGTCCTTGGCTTGTCAGCTACAGCGACTATCCGAACGGTGTTGGATAATTTCGATTTGAATTATCTGAAACAAATTTTAGGGGATCGATTTGAAGATGTGACCGAAGCAGTGATGGCAGCTGATGGTGGGACAGACCTTGCAAACGCATATGTGCAAGCTGGGGTGACCATTCATCCAGCTGTGGTCACTATCGCTTCATCGATTGAAGACATCCTTCAAACAAGATTAGGCGCCAAGTTTGCTGAATTGAATTTGACCACCGTGAACGAAATGGATCAAGCGTTGGAAGAACAGGCCAATCTTGCCGTTGCGGAAAGTGAGCACAATCACGATGCAGATTATCTTTTGCGCCGTTATTTACATTTGTTTGACTCGTTTGTGGTATTTTTGCTTGATGATACAATGACTAGTTTCTTAGGGTTGCAGACGCTACTTCCTGGCAATCAAGCTGAGATGTCTCAGCAATATCTTGAGCAGGTTTTCAAACAATTACGCGGATTGTTGATTACCGATTCGACGACCACCCCACAATTGCAGATTATTTCTTCAACCAATGCTGAGACAATTGACACTCAAATTGAGTCGGCTTTGGCGTTTCCGAGCAAGCAAGAAACTCGGGTTTACTTGTTGAGTTCATATCGAACCCTTGGGACTGGCCAGAATCTGCAACACAAAATGGGAGACTTTGAAATCAACCTGGTTAAACGTGTTGGTCAGAGTCAGCCAAATCAAGCCGACCCGAGATTTGATTCCGTTGATTTGGCAGGTATTTATTTGGGCGATGTGACGCATATCCTTAGCTCAGACCGCCACTTTCAAATGGATGCAGCTGGCATTCGATTGGTGACGGAATTAGAATATCTGGCAGATAACAATGAAATCAGTTATCAAACGTTGAAAGCACAGCTGTCCGCCTTGCAAAAAGGCCTTCCCCGCAAGCAACCACAATCAGTGTTGAGCCTTGTTGCCAGTTATTCACGCACGATTATTCAAGCAGTTGGTCGAATGAACCGCTCCTTCAATAAAGTGCCGGATATCAAAATTTTAGTCGCGCCTGAAGTCATCGAAAAAATTAGCCAAGTCGGCATCGATATGCATGCCGTTTCACCAGAGTATCAAGCTTTGATTGCCTATGCTGAACAACAGTTTCATGATTTTCACGCAACGCAGGCCGAAGCGGAAAAGGAAAACTTAACGCGTTATACAGCGCGAGACCTCAAGGCGTTGGTGCCTTATTTGCAAGTCAACGCCGAAGCCGCCGAATATTATCGCGCGAGTCGTGATTTTGTGTTAAAGCATCCAACGGTTTCAATGAGCACGTTGGCTAAATATTTGTTGCAAGCTGAGCATTATCAGCACTGGATGATGCAGTATCTGACGTTTGAGCAGCCACAGAATCATTATTCAGTGAAACCACTGTATGTGGATAGTGGTGAATTCAACTTCGAAGGATCAGGGGTGATAATTTCTGCAGAAGCAGCGGGAATGGCGGCATTTTGTGCCTATCCAGGATTGCAACGTCATTTAATTGACCAAGGGATTACAGTTGAATGGCAACCTGAAGAATTGATGATCAATCCAACTCAGTTTATTAATTTATATTTAGGGGCACTGGGTGAAGTTACGGGTAAGTTTATTTTCGAGGCGGAGTGGCCAGGCGCGAAGTTACACGCGTTTGATCAGGTGGCGAATAACGAATTATTTGATTACTATTTAGAGTCGAACATCGCCATCGATTTCAAGAATTGGCGTGGCATGCCTGATGTTGATCCGCAAAAAGAACGGCAACACGTGATTGAAAAGTTGCGCAAACTAGAACAGAACACGGGTCGCCAGTGGCATGTATTGATCGTCAATGTTGTGGCAATCAACGGTAGCCAGCCGGTGCCAGTGACAGATCGTCGTATTTTGGAAGTGCCAGGATTGATCGACCATCAAGGCCAGCTGGTCTTAACCCCGGCAAGTAAACGCATGATTGGAGCAATCATCAATGACACAAACCATTCTAACCAGTAAAGTAGATTTTGAATTAAATAAAGAAATGTTGCAACTGAAGTACCAATTCTTGATCGTCAAGGTGTTAAAAGACCATTTTGGCGCGTTCCATCAGTTCTTGGCGCGCAACCAAATCGTAGCCATCACGACTTTAAACAAAGCCAAATACCTGTGTATGGTACCTCAAGGGATTGAAATTATTCCGGTTGAATTCTTGCAGGTTGAAACATTACTTTTAAATGAAGCTCGTGATGCCAAGGTATTCGACAATCACCTGTTGAACCTGCTATTGAATCAACAAGGTGCAGGTATCCATGCCTTAAGCATGCCCAGTACTTCTCCGGATTTAATCATCGTCAAGCCAAAGTGGGTGTGGACTAGAACTGATGGCTCACGCCAATGCCATGGACTGGCAATTAAAGTGAGTTGGCAACACGATTTAACTGCTCAAGTCGAAACGTTTACCGAAACCAATGCCATCAAACCTGATGAAACGCCTTATCGCTGTAATGAACGCCGGCAACAACTGTACCGTTATCAGCCAAAATCAGGTGAGACGGTGTATGTGCGAGGCAATCATACGCAACATCGTAACCAGATCCAGTTTTTAATGATGAATGACGTCGCCCATTTTGAAAAATCTAAGGTCGGTATCATGACGCAGTTGGTCGAGAATCTAAATCGCAATTGTCGTGAATTTTTCAAGGTACCAGTGACGTTTCGCGAAAGCCGGGTCACGCAATTCCGCCGCGCTAAGTTACCTCAGCCGGCAACCGCTTGGCAAAAACTTAGCCCAACGCCACTCAACTTGTATGCTTTGCCAGGCGATGGGCAACCCAAGCAGTTAGCGGAGAAAATTTACACGGCGTTGGCAGGGAGTGAACTGATCAAGAAAGCCAAATTGAAGTTGACACTATCAGAGTCGGCAAAAACCGGATTCAACTTGCAAGTGCTCAGAGACCACCGCCTTGACGATTGTGTTGACGATTATGAAGTTGGGGACAGCGATAAAATAATCCAGCATCTCACGGTTGAAAAATTTGCTGGTGATGACCTGAAACCAGATGATCCAGTCAATTGGCAGCCGAATACGAGTGGAAAAGATGCTGACGCCGCAACCGATCCTGCGTTAATTAAGCTGGCTCAAGAATTGTTGGTCCGACAAGACCTTGCCCACCAGCAACTAACATCTGTGGCTGAACCGCTGATTGCCGTCGCACAAGCCTATGCGTATTATGCGTTCAACTTTTTGTCCAACCAGGCCGAACCTGAAGTGTTGGTCGTTAGACTAAAGATTTCGCAAACGGGTGCATTGACCTTTGATCAACACCTTGTCGATTTGAACCACATTGTAGGCACTGATATTTTCTCCAGATTGTGTGCGGAATTATTACCGTGCTTACATTGGAAGAAGAAAGCCTATTTCTGGAATCAAGTGGCTTGTGTGATTGAACGCGATCAAAAACGATACTTGTTTTTACAAACAGACCGGACGACCATGCCCAACGGCAAACAGATCAAAATTCAGTTGCAAAAAAGTAACCTGGCCCAACAGTTAACGCGAGAAACCGTATTGCGTACATTTGATGAATTGGAGTTGCAAGGACAAAAAAAGCCTGAGCTGTTGGCGGTGGTGAAGCGAATCAAGCAGTTGACGATGACGCTAGGCCCAGTGTTCAAATTAAGCGATTTGGATACTTTACTGCGGGCAAATGCGCTTGGTCCGAGAAACTCACAAATGAAGTGGCTCAATCATTGGCTCGAACAAAACGCACCTTTCACGTTTAAAGACACGCTTCAACGAAAGCTACCTGACTCGCCGGTTTCGGGGATGACCGGTATTGGGTTAACGCAAATAGACGACGAGTGGGATTATTATGTTGGAGCTAAAGATTCCTTGAAACGGTCAGTTGATCGGGCCAATGTCCTAAGGCAAATCTATCCGTTAGCTGGAACTGGAGATGCTGATATTTTAGAGAATTTTGGCAATTTTTCAAAACTGATGAGCGTTGAGTTTGTTCGCAATGGGCAATATACTGTGGTGCCGTTTTTGGTGAAGTATTTGCGTGAGTATTGGTTAATGGCACAACGCCTTCAAGCCAAAGTACAGTGAAATTAATAGTTTGGTTAACGGACTTCAGCCACAACTCAGACTTCAGTATGAGCTTAAAATCCAGCTTTCGCCGTGGGTGATTTTTCACTCTCCTTGGTATGCTTATGGTGTAAAGGGGAGGAATTACCATGAAATTACGGAAATCAAATTCTGATCGATTATTAGCGGGTGTTTGTGGGGGCATTGCGGAAAACTTTGGGATCAATTCATTATGGATTCGCTTGTTGTTCGTTTTCGGTGGCGCGATCTTCTTCTGGGTTTATTTAGCGCTTTGGCTGGTTTTACCTAACTAATGCAAACGAAGGGCTTGCCCGGTTGATGCCGAGCAAGCCTTTTTAACTTATGCCGTCACAAAATCGCTGACCAATGCATTGAATTTCTCAGGATATTCAAAAAACAACATGTGCCCAGCATCATCAAAACGTTCAAACCGTGAGCCTAAAATCATATCGGCCACGGCTTTAGTCGAATGTCAGTTCACCAACGAATTTTCACCGGCAATCACCAGACTTGGCAAGGTGATGGTTGGAATCGTGTCTGACCAATCCGTGACGTGATGATTAAAAATCAGCTGGCCTAAGAAAGGGCCGTCGCCGAGTTGTGAGTCGGCAATTAGATCATCTATATCCAATTCTTTCTTATGTAGAAGGGAACGTTGGAAAGTTTCGATAGTTGGTTTGGGGCGTTCGGTCATGTTCGCCTGAAAGGCGCTGAGGTCATCATACGACATGGCGCCAGTTGGGTTATCCGGATCGCTTGCCGCCAAGGCTGGTTCATCTACGAAAATAAGTTTCTTCAACCGGTCGTCGCGGAAAAGATCCCAGTAACACCAACCCACTGCACCACCCATCGACCAGCCGAGATAAGTGACATCATCCAAATTTAAGCCTTGGAGCAACTCGTGCACGTCTTGGGCTAAGCGAGAAACGCGTGGCCCTTTGGTAACGTGGTTGGAATGGCCTTGCCCGCGCAAGTCGATGGCGATCACGCGACAAGTTTGCGCCAACACGTCCACATGCGCTATATCTTGTTTGCCGATTTGGAAAAAACTGTGATTTCTTGCAACGCTTTGGTAAAGATTACACGATTTTAGCGCCAATCTCTCATTACGCTAACGGTAAAATTGTCGGGTAAGTGTCACTAATTCTCACCAGTTTCATTGCGCGCAGCCAACCCTTGGGCGTATGATAAACACGACACCTTATAAAGGAGACTTTCAATCAACATGCGCCCATTACAACAAGAAATCATCACCACCTTACACGTGCAACCAACCATCGACCCTAAAACTGAGATCCGTCGCAGCGTTGACTTTCTGAAAAGTTATCTCACTCATTACAGTGGCTTAAAAACTTTAGTCCTCGGGATTTCCGGTGGCCAAGATTCCACTTTAGCCGGTAAGCTTGCCGAAATCGCCGTCACTGAATTACGCAAAGAAACAGGCAATCAAGACTACAAGTTCATCGCCGTGCGCCTGCCTTATGGTGAACAAGCGGATGAAGCAGACGCCATGGCTGCCATCGAC
>CAKRHU010000091.1 GCA_934339215.1 uncultured Lacticaseibacillus sp. | reverse complement strand
TTCCGCCGCATTTTTTCGGCGCAAGGCATCTTTTAATAAGAACGGCGCGATCAACGTGGTCAAAATGATCACAATAATCACAGAAGAATAAAAGTCTTCATGCAATAACTTGGCTTCAAAACCGATTTGGGCGACAATCAGCGCCATCTCACCACGCGATACCATCCCGGCGCCGACCACATTGGCATCATGCCAAGATTGCCCGGCTAACTTTGACCCGAAACCACAGCCAATCCACTTGGCCAACAAAGCCAAAACCGTCATAATCACGATAAACAGCAAGTCACGCCCTAATCCGTCTAAGCGCATGTTCAAGCCGATGGACACGAAGAACACGGGAATAAAAATGCCGTAGCCAATCGAGGTCAGACTCGCATCGACTTCATGCCGATAAGGGGTGGTGGATACCGCAACGCCAGCAAAAAACGCCCCGATTACTGCCGACATGCCGATCACATCAGCGAGATATGCCATCCCCAAGCACAGCAACAACGACATGATCATCACAGCGGAACTTGGATACAAGCGCTCAGCCAAATGCATCAAATACGGTGCCGCAAATTTGACCACCAAGTAGATCACGCCAAAGTACAACACTTGTCCGATCAAGCTCAACCACAACGGCAAGCTGGTGGTCGATTGGCCTTCACCAAACACCCCGACTGCCACACTTAAAATAATCACCGTCAAGATATCATCAACCACGGCAGCGCCTAAAATCGTGGCGCCACTTTTAGTATCTAAGGCTTTGAGTTCTTTGAGCACTTCCACAGAAATCGAAACCGACGTCGCCGCATACGTAATGCCTAAGAAACTGGCGGCGACAAAGTTAAAGCCCCAAGCTCGCGCAAAGATGAAGATGGTGATGACCGGCACAATGACACCGATCACTGCGACGAGTACCCCTGGGCGGAAATATTTTTTCAGCATGGTTAAATCAGATTCAAGCCCGGCGATAAACATCAGAAAAATCACGCCGATTTCCGCAAAATCTGATACCAAGTTCGTTGGCTGCACCCAATTTAAAATCGCAGGTCCCAACAAGACCCCAGCCAATAACTCCCCGATGACGGCGGGGATGCCCAATTTCAAACTGAAATGGGCAAACATCATGGTCGTGAGCAAAATCAAAGCCAGTGTACCTAAATAACCCATAGTGCCTCCCTCTTTATAACGCGTTAATCTAACAACAATTGATAAGCATTGCGTTCCGGTACGGGTTCGTCGAGATAGACGATACCACGGAATTGATAACCTGCCGCTTTGATCACGTGTTGCATGATCTGGTTTTGCGCGTGGGTGTCGATCCGTAAATCCCGATAGCCCAACGAATAAGCTTCAGTGGTCAAGTTGCTCATGAAGAATTTGCTGAGCTGTTGGCCGCGCACCTTACCATCCAAAGCAAAGCGGTGGATCATCATATACTTGCGATCACCGATCCAACCATCGCCATCGATGCGCTTGTAAAAAGGATCAGGACCATCGATCAAACTACCGGTACCAGCCACTTTGCCATCAACGATCAACACGCGGTTGGTTTCATCATCAATATCTTTTTGCACGGCGGCGCGATCTGGATAAGTGCCTTGCCATTGATCAATGCCTTGTTGCGCGAGAAATTCCCGCGCTGATTGAATGATCGACAAAATTGCGTCGATATCTTTTTGAGTCCCTGGACGAACAAAAATAGCAACCATGTGGACAACCTCCAAAATGTGATTGCTTCCATTGTCTGCTATTTCAGATGAGAATTCAATTATATCCTTTGTGGCTTTTGGTACAAAGTGGCGGAATGGTTTTGAATTTGGGCCTCCAGCAGGTCGTTGCACCATAGTGAGAGTCCTCAGGAAAGCTAACTTTGTTTATTCGCTACGCTCATGAACAAAGTGGATCTTTCCCTGCGGTTTTCTGTAAGCGACCAGTCGCTAACAGGCTTCTCACCATGGCGCAACGACCTGCTTCCGGCCAAATTCAAACCGCGACCAAGTGATACCCACCACGACACGACCGATACAGAAAATTGTTAGCTTAACACGCTACTTGAAATTTTCTAACCCAAAACGTCACTTATTCCCCGTCGTCGTGTTGGGCTAACATGCGGGGATTGTGGTGATGCATCCCCGGTTTACCATAATGACCATGGCGGCAGCGTGGATGATGCTTGCCATGAAATTCAAGCATCGCCTTCATGCGGATTTGCTTGGTTTGCTCTTTGGCGATGCGCACCTCTTGATGGCCACGGATCACGGCGACTACACCAGCGATGGACAACGCCACAATGCTCGCATGCAAAGCGGCTAATGGCATGATCAAGTCAGGATTTTCCGAAACTGTTTGATCAAAAGTATTCAAGGGACCAGTTGTGGCATCAACAATTTTATTGGCGATTTGTTTGGCATCTTTAAACATGGTAAGCCCTCCTTAGTTGTCAGCTTAAGCTTGTTGGCCTTGCAGCCATTCGCCTAAGTGTTTGAAGTAATCATCTGGATTGTCTAACATTTGGCCATGACCAGCATCAGGTGTAATGTGCAAGGTGCTGTCAGGAATTTCGTCAGCCATTCTCCGAGCCGCATCCAGTGGCATGGTTTCATGCCCCCCAAAGGTCAAATAAGCTGGCACTGAAATGTCTTTCATCGACCCGCGGCGATCCCAATCTTTCAACGCACCGACCATGACAAATTCATTGTCGCCTTGGAAGTAGTTGTAAACTGCCGTCCCCATCGTTGAAATCAAATGGCGTGGTTGCGCGTCGGCTTGATGATGCAAGTAGTGTTCGCCCAACTCTGATACCAAAGCTTCATAGCGTGGTTCGCTAAACGCGTGCCGCGCTTCAACGTCGTGCATATAAGCCAAGTCGTCTGCATTGAACATGCTGTCGCGAATCGCGTTGACGTTTTGCAAGTATTCGGCTAAGTTGTCGATCATCGAGGATAAAATGACGCCAGCTAAATGTTCTGGATAGCGCAACGCGTATTCGATGGCGAGCACCCCGCCCCATGATTGGCCGAGCAAGTAGAAGTGATCGAGGCCGAGTTTTTGGCGGACTTCCTCAACTTCTTGGACATAGTAATCGATGTTAAGAAACTTTTTGCGATTTTCAGGATCGGAAAAATCTGGTTGATCTGAGAAGAATGACCCTAATTGATCATAGCGGGTGACGGTGACCCCATATGGCGCCAAGCGTTCGCCGAAGTTTTCAAAGACTTCGTTGGTGCCGCCAGGGCCGCCGTGCAAGGTCATCAAGTGAATGTCACCAGATCCAGTGGTTTGCGTCCACAAGTGATACCCATTGTCTAACGTGATGAAGCGTGTGCCGTTTGCTTTGTATTTTGCCAAAAAATCAACTCCCATCTGCTTCCTATTATATGCGAATGGAAACGGTTTTGCCAAAATTGTCTTAACTTGTGCGTTTGGCTACCCTGTTTTGGCTAGCATTGGTTAAAATAGACCTAGGAGGTGGCTTATGTCTGAAAAATTAACGGGATTAACCTCAGCGCAAGTGACAAAGCGCAAACCTAACACCGCACAAAAGCCTTTATCTGCGAGCGTTTCAACCATCATCGCCCAAAACACGCTGACGTTATTTAACTTTGTCAACGTGGCCCTAGGTGCATTGATTTTTACCACTGGCTCGTATAAAAACCTCCTTTTCTTAGGCGTGGCGATCATCAACACCGCCATTGGGACCTTCCAAGAATTGCGCGCCAAGAAAAAAATCGACGCCATGCGCATTCTCGCTAGCACACCGGTCACCGTCAGACGTAATGGTTCGGAGGTTCAGATCCCGCAAGATGAAATCGTTGAAGGCGATTTGTTACTCCTTCACCGCGGCGACCAAGTCCCAGTCGACGGCACCGTTTCGCAAACGGATGGCATTGAAGCCGATGAGTCGCCGTTGACTGGCGAAAGTGATCCAATCACCAAAACTGTCGGCGATCAATTATTATCCGGTAGCTTCATTGTTGCCGGCACTGCTTGTGTGACCGTCACTGCGGTTGCCGGGGACACCTTTGCCGCCAAGCTTTCCGCTGAAGCGAAAAAAGGTGAGGATACTAAAAGTCAACTGTTAGCCACGATCAATCGCATCATTAAGGTCTTAACTTATGTGTTGATTCCATTGGGTATCGCTTTGTTCACCGTTTCCTTGGTACGCCGCGGGAACTACAACCGCGCGGTATTATCCACTTCGGCGGCGGTGATCGGCATGATCCCTGAAGGTTTGGTGTTATTGACCAATGTTGCGCTAGCCGTATCCGCCCGTAACTTGGCAGTGAAACGCGTGTTAGTTCGGGCGTTGTCAGCGTTGGAATCTTTAGCGCGGGTTGATACGATTTGCTTGGATAAAACTGGGACCATCACCTCCGGCCGATTAAAAGTGGCCCAAATCCTGCCGTTGGCTGATTTTGTTGAAGCTGACGTGCAACACGCTGCCGCCTCAGTGGTTTATGCATTAAATGATGACAATGAAACCGCCATGGCGATCAAAGAAGTCGCCGATGATCCGCATCCCCAAATCGCCAAAACCATCCCTTTTTCCAGTGCGCGGAAGTATTCTGGCGCAACGCTGGCGGATGGTCGCAGCTTGATCATGGGCGCACCTGAGTTTGTTTTTCCTGATGGCTTACCGAAAAGAATTTCACAACAAATCAACCAGGCCGCCGAAAATGGTCTGCGGGTGCTGGTGGTCGCGCAAACGGATCAGGACTTGACCACACCGTTAAGCGGCATGACCTTGATGGGCCTGATTGAAATCGAAGATGAACTGCGCGAAACAGCCCAAAGCACCTTCGCCTTTTTCAAAAAACAAGACGTCGATCTTAAAGTCATTTCGGGTGATAACCCAGTCACTGTGGCCAACATCGCCAAGCGCGCCGGCATGGCCAAAACCGAGGCGTTCGTGGATATGAGCCAAGTTCCTGACGAGGCAGATTATGAAACCTTAGCCGCCACCCATACCGTGTTTGGCCGGGTGACGCCACCGCAGAAAAAGCATTTGATTCAAGCGTTGCAAAACCAAGATCACACGGTGGCGATGTGTGGGGATGGGGTCAATGACGTGTTGGCCTTGCGCCAATCTGATTGTTCGATCGCCATGGCCAGCGGTGCCGAAGCCGCCAAAAGCATTTCCGACTTTGTGTTGTTAGATTCCAACTTCGATGTCTTGTGCAATGTGTTGAATGAAGGCCGCCGCGTGATCAACAATATCGAGCGGGTCGCGTCGATGTACTTGGTCAAAACGATTTTCTCCGTGATCTTAACGGCGATTTTCGTTTTTCTACCATTAGATTACCCGATCACGCCGATCAACTTGACGCCAGTTTCTGCCATTGCCGTGGCGATTCCATCATTTTTACTGACGTTTGAACCGAATTTCGACCGCGTCGTGGGCCAATTCATGCAAAAAGTCATGACCATCGCAGCCCCAGGCGCCGTGGCGATCGTTTTGTATACGCTCGTGTTAACTTGGGGCGAATATTGGTTCCATTGGTCATTTGCCGCGACGTCGACCATGGTGGTATTGATGATCGGCGTGATCGAATTGCATGTGCTGTTCATCAATGCCCGACCGTTCAATCGCTACAAGTATGCGATGATGATTTTACTGACAATTGCCTTGTTCGGCGTCTTCTTCGTCGTCGGGAAGATTTTCTCGTTAAGCAATTTGTGGCGCTTTGACCGCTTCATTGTGTATGGGCCACTGATCCTCACCAGCTTGCCAGTCTACATGTTCCTGCAAGAATTCTTAGGCAAGCGTGTGTTAGCCAAGATCCACTGGCGGTAACCGAAAAATGCTTCAAACGTCGATTTTGTACGGCGTCTGAAGCATTTTTGTTAAGCTTTATTTCACTTCTGGATTGGCAACGATCAAGACATCACATGGCGCGTTTTCAACCACAAAGCTGGCGACTGAGCCGATGAACATGCGCGACACGAGCTTCTTTGACGAACGCCCGATCACGATCAAGCCAGTGTTGTAGTCTTTAGGCGCATCGACGGCAACAACTGCTCGCGGCGAACCGAAGCGGATATGTGGTTTGGCATCGATGCCTTGGGCAATGAGTGGCTTGATCAAGTCCTCAAGTTGCGCTTCAGCAGTTTGTTCGGCGTTGTACAACAATTTGCCATCGACGGTGCCAGTTTGGCCAAAGCCGGCAGTGTATTGGCGCGTGTCGATCACATGCAAGAGATCCAGCCCCCACTCCCGTTCCTTGGCGACTGTGACCGCTTTGGCTAAAGCGCGATCTGAAGCTTCTGAGCCATCGATCGCGACGAGTACGCGTTGTGTCATATGAATCGCTCCCTTCTGGCTTTAATGTAACACAATTCGCCGCGTTAGTGTGAGTGAAAGATGGGGGCGTCGTTTAACAAAAAACTCGATCAGCGAAATGTTTGCACATGCGCGTCACAAATTCATCACAACTCACCGGTAATATAGGAAACAGAGTAGGAGCTACCCCCTTATTTCCACCCCACTTTTTCATTTTCTCTGGTCCACATCGGTCCCCGCCGGTGTGAACCATCACTCCTCCACGTGAAAAAACATACGCGCTTGAAATCAGCGCGTCACCCCAACTTTTTTTGACCGCCAAGCCCATGGC
>CAKRHU010000090.1 GCA_934339215.1 uncultured Lacticaseibacillus sp. | reverse complement strand
CTCGATGAAGCGGTGGAAACCAGCTTAAAGCAAGCGGCGATTTGGGATGAAGTCAAAGACAAGCTGCATGTGTCGGCCTTATCCTTATCTGGCGGGCAACAACAGCGCGTCGTTATCGGGCGCGTTTTGGCGGTGCAACCGGATGTGATCTTGATGGATGAACCGACGTCGGCCTTGGATCCAATTTCCAGCACCCAAATCGAAAATATGTTGTTGGAATTGCGCGAACAATATACCATAATACTAGTAACGCATAATATGCATCAGGCTTCGCGGATCTCGGACAAAACTGCCTTTTTCTTGCAAGGGCGCTTGGTTGAATTTGATGACACCAAGAAAATCTTCTTAAACCCTCATGAGCAAGAAACTTCAGACTACATTTCCGGTCGCTTCGGCTAATTTGCAAGCGTGGCTCGAATTATCGAGGCACGCGTTTGTATATATATAAATCAATTTGAGGAGGTTTCAGCATGCGGCGACTATTTGAAGACGAACTCAATGATTTGCACGTTCGCTTCTCAGAAATGGGGATGATGGTCAATGAGGCCATTTACAAATCAGTTTCGGCGTTCGTCAACCACGACAAAGCGCTGGCTCGCGAGGTAATCGCAGCCGACCAACACATTAACAAACGTGAGGTCGACTTGGAAAAACGCAGCTTTGAAATGATCGCACTGCAACAACCCGTCACCACGGATCTGCGCATGATCGTCACGGTGATGAAAGCCAGCTCAGATCTTGAACGGATGGGGGATCACGCGGTATCGATCGCCAAGTCCACGATCCGGGTGAAAGGCGAGACCCGAGTCCCTGAAATTGAGGCGGAAATCGCCCAAATGGCCCAAGCGGTCAAGGGTATGGTGAGTGAAGTCTTAGACGCTTATGTCAAAGAAGATTCGGTGCGGGCGCGCCAAATCGCGACAGAAGATCATGGCATCAATGATTTTTCTAAGCGCATTTATGAAGAATGTATTGAACGGATGCGCGAGGACTCAGAAACCATTGTCGGCGCTATGGATTACATGTTAGTGTCTAGTTATTTGGAACGCATCGGTGATTACGTCACCAATATTTGTGAATGGATCTTATATTTACGGACTGGGAAGTTGCTGGAATTGAACTCCAATGCGTCTGAAGATGGCTTTTAATCGTTATCGCATCATTGAAAAGTGCTGAGCGCAAGGTCAAATCAATTAGATTTGGCCCTATGCTCAGCGCTTTTTTGTGGACTCAATAAATTAATGATTAAACAGTCTCTAATACAGTTGTTTTATTTACGTTTGCCATAAAATTTTACTGAACGCGCACGACAATTTTACTGAAAATAGCGCTGATCTTTACGTCGAGGCCTTAGAATCAGAGATGTTCTAAGGATGACAAGACGAAAGGAAGAACAACATGAAGAAATCCGCACTGATCACGTTTGCACTGACTTTTACGACTTTTGCCACATTACTGGCAGGCTGCGGGGGGAGCTCTAGCACCAAAGATGCAGATGCCGCTGCCAAGTCTTCATCTCGCGCACCAAAATCAGCGAAGGTCGTCGCAGTTGGGTCCACTGCCCTGCAACCCTTAGTGGAACAAGCAGCCGAAGCTTATCAAGAAGACCACCCAGACGCAAAAATCACGGTGCAAGGTGGCGGTTCCGGTACTGGATTGAGCCAAGTGGTTCAAGGCGCAGTGACGATCGGGAACTCTGACATTTTTGCAGAACAAGGCAAAGGCGTTGACGCCTCTAAGCTTGAAGATCATCAAGTGGCCGTGGTCGGCATGGCACCGGTGGCCAACAAAGACGCTGGTGTGAAGAACTTGTCCATGAGCCAATTGCGCGACATTTTCACCGGGAAAGTCAAAAACTGGAAAGCCGTCGGTGGCGCTGACAAAGCAATCACTGTGGTCAACCGGGCGCAAGGTTCTGGTACGCGCGCGACTTTTGAAGCCGCAGTGCTTGAAGGCAAGTCAGCGATGACCAGCCAAGAACAAGACTCCAACGGCGCGGTTCAAAAAATCGTGGCCACCACACCTGGTGCCGTGTCCTACTTAGCGTTCTCATACATCAAAGACGATGTGCAAGCTTTGTCTGTGGACAACGTCAAGCCAACACCTGAAAATGTTGCCACGAACGACTGGAAGATCTGGTCTTATGAACATATGTATACCAAAGGCAAAGCCGATGCTGGTGCGGCAGCATTCTTGAAGTACATTGACTCTGATGCCGTGCAGAAGAGTTTGGTGACCAAGTTAGGGTACATCTCGATTCACGACATGAAAGTGCAAAAAGACGCCAACAACAAAGTCTCCAACAAGTAATGCATTCTCCAGCATTTGCCGGCTGACCCGTTGCCGACAAATGCTTTTTTGAAAGGAGCCCAACATGCCAGAAATTTTAAATCGTGATTTACACCGCTTGAACCACTTATTTGAAGACATGGGGCTGAATGTCTCTGAACAAATCGATTTAGCCACCAAAGCGTTTTTAAAAGTCGATCTTGACGCCGCCCGAAAGGCGATCGACCGTGATGTCACCATTAATAACGACGAATTACATCTGGAAAAACTGATCATCCAAACCCTTGCCTTGCAACAACCCGTCGCCTCAGATTTTCGTATCGTGATGAGTATTTTGAAAAGTTCGACCGATCTTGAACGCATCGGCGATCATGCTGTTGGTATCGCGCGCGAAACCAAGGCTGCCAGCCGCGAGCGCATCGCCGAAATCGATCAGGTGTTGACGCATATGAGCACTACCGTTCGCAACATGCTGGAACAAATTCTCACGGCTTATTTGAAAACCGATGTGACGTTAGCTGAACAAGTTGCCAGTCGCGATTTGGCAGTGGATCACGATTTTGTGATGGTGCGCAAATTAACCACCCAAAATCCGGATGCTGACGGGGATTTGATCGCCAGCTACTTATTTGTCTCGCGCTTGTTGGAGCGCATTGGCGATCATGTGGTGAATATCGCGGAATGGATCGTCTACAATCACACTGGCAAAATCGTCGAGCTCAATCTCGGCAAACAAGACCGTCGGAAAGCTGAGAGCGTAAGCGATGCAACTACTGATTAAAATCGGCGCACTCGTCGTGGTAACCTTGGTGACGTATTGGGCGATGGCTGGCACTGCGGAATTAAAGATCAAACGGCGGCGACGGACTTAGTGATTAACGACTGAGACTACTGAAGATATGGATCAACGATTGGGATACGATCGTTGGTCTATTTTTATGCTGAGGATCTCTCAGTCCCTAAGCCAAATCAATGGTGGTCAATTGACTTAGCCCAAAATCAACCTTAGGACCTATGCAATCGTTCGGCGTTGCAGGCATACTATAGTTACACAAGCAAGCCAACTGTTGAGCCTGCCCAATCGTAGTTGATTATCTGGAGGTAAATCTCATGAATGAACGTGAACGGATCCTTGATTTGGTCAAGCAAGGCGTGATCACCAGCCAAGAGGCCTTAGTCTTATTAGAGAATCTCGACAAAGCCAAAACGGTAGTCGATTCCCGTCAGGCCGATACGGTGCAACCTGATGTTGACCAAAACACCCAAACTAAACAACCTGATGAAAACCAAAATGAAGCTGAATTATCAGCCTTAAATACCCAAATTGCTGAAGTTGCTGGCTCACTAGACGCCGCCACGGCGCAAGACAAAGCCATCGCGGCTAAGATTTCTGCTAACAATGAACAGATCATCGTGTTAGACACGATGGAAGATCTGGACACCTTGACCGAAGCCAAGTATCAAGAACGCGGCGACTTAAAGCAAGAAAACAACGAGCTCAAAGCTCAACGCGAAGCCCTTGCCGCCCAAATCGACCAATATAAAGACCAATTGGCTGACCTCAATCGCCAAAAGCGCGCGTTGACCAAGCAGCATTTTACCGACAAAGTCTTACCCGATGACTGGCAAAACCAAGCCAAGGATGCGCTGAATGATTTGGGTAAAACCATGGAATCAGCCGGCAACCAGTTTTCCAACTTGTTCAAAAAAACCATGAACAATGTGTTGGACAATGTGGATTGGAAAGACGTCACGGTGAAGGTGCCAGGTTTAGCCACTGAAAAGTTCAACCATACTTTCACTTATCCGGACACTCAAGCTTCTGTGCTGGACTTGAAAGTGGCCAACGGGGATGTGACTTTGCGCCCTTGGGATCAAGACGATATCCAAGTTGACGCCACCATTAAGTTATTTGGTAAAATGGATGGCGCAACGCCACTGGACTCTTTCTTAGATCGCAGTCATATCGACGTTAACGATGATCACTTTGTTTTCCAAGTGCCAAACCGGCGCATTCAAGCGGACTTGATCATTTCCTTGCCACGTCGCACTTATGATCATGTCAACGTGCGCTTGCTGAATGGTGGCGTGCAAATGCAAGACCTCAAAGGCAAAGACTTTTATGTTAAAAATGCCAATGGCGACTTGAGCTTTGGTAACTTGACGGCGACGATGTTAGAAACGCAAGGTGTCAATGGCTCCTTGAAGGTCAATGGTGGCGACATTCACGATTTGATGTTTGAAACCGTCAATGGCGACATCAAGTTGCACACGACGCCCCAAAAGGCCAACTTGCAAACGGTCAACGGCACGGTCCGCTTGACCTTAGATCATGACTTCGAGCAGTTGACGGCAAGCTCGGTCAACGGTAATGTTAAACTTGCCGCCCCGCAAAGTGTCGCCTTATCCGGTGATGTGAAAACGCGCTTTGGGATGGTCAAGAGCCGCTTGTCCAACCAAGATGTCGAACCTAACACCAAACATGTGGCCTTGGATCGCCCAGGGACAGGTGAAGGGCACGTCGAAATCACCACGACTAGCGGTAATATCCAGTTAAAAGATACTGATAACGCCTAAATTTTTTGAAGGAGAACGCTATGCCTTTCTTGTTGATTCCCATTTTCTTAATTATCATCGGAGTCGTGATGCTTTGCGTCATCGGGCTGGTGTTCGGCTTGATCCACATTTTGTTTTGGCCAATTGTGATCGGCTTGTTGATTTGGTGGCTGGTTGGCCGCTCAAATCATCACAGCCATTATCATTACCACCGTCAGCGTCATCAACGCACGGATTGGCAAGAGGGCTTACATGAACGCAAAGCCGCTCGTAATGTTCATGAAGAAAAACAAACATCCCACCATGATGATGATTGGAGCGATTTTTAGTGAGTTTCTTTCGTAAAGTTTTATTGACCACGGTGGTCTTCATCGTTTATGCCCAATTCTTCCCCAGCCAGTTGTTTATCGCCAGTTGGGGGACGGCGTTGATCGGCGCCTTAGTGCTCGGCGTCTTGAATGGCTTGGTTAAACCTGTGATCAAGTTCTTCTCATTGCCACTAACGATTTTGTCGCTAGGCTTGTTTTTGCTAGTGATCAACGGCTTCATGCTTAAACTCATGACCGTGTTCGTCGCTGGCATCAGCTTCTCAGGCTTTGGCGCGATGATGTTATTGGCGATTGTGATCAGTATCGTCAACACTTTGTTTGACAATCACGATGATTAAAAGAAAGCCTGACCTTTGTGGTTGGGCTTTTTAGTTTGAAAGGGGCGTGACAATCTGGAAACGGTTTCCAGCAAACCCTGTTCAGATTGGCGCTTAGATGATAGAATTGAATTAACTATGGAAGGACAGGTGGAGCCGATGGCAGATAGCGTAACCGTCGCACAGTTAGTCGCAGACACAAAGTTAGACGTATTTAGCGGAGAAGAAAATCTTAAGGATCGCAAAGTCGTGGTCAGTGATATTTCCCGGCCAGGTTTGGAATTGACGGGATACTTTAATTATTATCCGCATGAACGTTTGCAACTTTTTGGCCGCACAGAAAATGCCTTCGCTGGCAACATGTCAAGCGAAGAACGCCTTACTATCTTAAGGCGCATGTGTGCCGATGATACGCCAGCGTTTATCGTGTCTCGTGGCATGGCCCCATTAAAAGAAATGGTCACGGCTGCTCAAGCCGCGCATATTCCAGTGTTGACTTCGAAGTTGCCAACGACGCGTTTGTCCAGTTTGATCACGGATTATTTGGATGGCCGCTTAGCTGAACGTCGCAGTATGCATGGTGTGCTGACCGATATTTATGGGTTAGGGGTATTGATCACCGGCGACTCGGGTGTTGGGAAATCCGAAACGGCGCTGGAATTGATCCAACGTGGGCACCGTTTGATTGCTGATGATCGGGTGGATGTTTATCAACAAGATGAACAAACCATTGTTGGGGAAGCCCCAAAAATCTTGTCACACTTGCTGGAGATTCGCGGTTTAGGGATCGTCGATGTGATGAACTTGTTTGGGGTCGGCGCGGTGCGTGAACGCACCAGTATCGATTTGATCGTCCATTTGGAAGCTTGGTCACCAGATAAACAATTCGATCGTTTAGGTTCCGGCGAACAATCACAACAGATTTTTGATGTGGCGGTGCCAAAGATTTCGATCCCAGTTAAAGTTGGGCGGAACTTGGCTTCGATCATTGAAGTCGCCGCAATGAACTTCCGCGCCAAGTCCATGGGCTATGATGCCACGAAGACTTTTGAAGCCAACTTGAACAGCTTGATTCAATCTAACTCAGAAGAATAATGGCGGTTGAGAACATGACTATTTTTCAGTCATGTTCTTTTTTTGTATTCAAGCGCTATGGTGTGACGATACGCCAAATGAGTTGAACCAACACATTAAGAAAGTCTCTGTGCGGAAAGGAGA
>CAKRHU010000089.1 GCA_934339215.1 uncultured Lacticaseibacillus sp. | reverse complement strand
ACGTGGCAATGTTGTTGCGCGAAATGCAATTGGTGATGCCACAATATCCCAATGAGCCGATCGAAACGGTTTATGTGGGTGGGGGCACGCCGACGACTTTGACGCCTAAGCAACTCGATCAACTGTGCAAAGGGATCCGCGAGATCTTGCATTTTGATCATGGCGAATTCACTTTTGAAGCCAATCCTAATGACTTGCAAGATACTGAAAAGTTGCAAGTTTTGCATGACAACGGTGTCAATCGCTTGTCCATCGGGGTGCAAAGCTTTGATGATGACATTTTGAAGCGCATCGGGCGGATCCATCGCGTCAAAGATGTGTACACTGCCATCGATAATGCGCGCAAAGTCGGCTTTGAGAATCTGTCCATTGATTTGATCTTCCGCTTGCCAGGACAAAGCCGGGATAACTTCTTGCACAGTTTGCGCGAAGCCTTGGCTTTACAGTTGCCGCATTATTCAACTTATTCGTTGATTTTGGAACGTAAGACGATTTTTTATAATCTCATGCGCAAAGGCAAACTCACTTTACCAAGCCAAGATATCGAAGCGGATATGTACCAAGATGCGATCGATTTAATGCATGCCAACGGTCGCGAACAATATGAAATTGCTAACTTTGCCAAACCGGGTTTTGAATGTCAACACAACTTGCTTTACTGGCAAAATGCGCATTACTTTGGCTTTGGCGCCGGCGCTTTTGGCTATTTAGGGCGTGATCGCTATCATAACTTCGGCCCGATCCAGCAATACTTGGCCCCACTACATGATCATAAACTGCCAGTGATCGAACATCACTTGGTCCCACTAGAAGAACAAATCGAAGAAGAAATGTTCTTAGGGCTGCGGACGCGAGCCGGGGTCAGTCGCCAACGGTTTGCCGATAAATTTCATTTGCAGATCCAAGATGTGTATGGTGAATTGCTCGATGATTTACGTCAGCAAGGTTTGGTCGAGCTCAATGGCGATCAAGTGCGTTTGTCCAACCAAGGCATGTTTTTAGGCAATGAAGTGTTCCAACAATTTCTCTTAGATGATCCGTTAGTATAAGACTCGGGCTTAGGGCTAATCAGTCCTAAGCCCGATTTAATAGGAAAAACTGCAATTTTTAGCACTCTACCCTTGACTATGCTAAGTGGGGTTGCTAGTATAGTAATTGTTAGTTAGCACTCCTATGGTGCTGTGTGCTAAGAAGAAGGTGGCAATATGTTGACGAAACGCCAACTGCTCGTTTTAAAAGAGATCATCCGCTCCTTCACGGAAACCAATCAACCAGTCGGGTCCAAGACTTTAATGCAAGAGTTGCCGATCCATGTCAGCTCGGCGACGATCCGCAATGATATGGCAGCGTTAGAAGAAGCCGGATTGATCACTAAGACGCACAGTAGTTCAGGGCGCGTGCCCTCGACCAAAGGCTACCGCTTTTACCTTGACAACTTAGTCGAACCGGCGCAGGCAGAACCTGCCGAAATCGCCGCGATTCAGCAAGGTTTCGGTGGCCACTTTTACAAAATGGATGAAATCGTTGCCCAGTCGGCGCGCATTTTATCCAATTTAACCAACTACACGGCCATCACCCTTGGTCCTGAAGTTGCGCAACTCAAATTGACCGGCTTTCGCATGGTCCCGCTGGGTAATCATCAGGTGATGGCAATTTTGGTCACCAACAGCGGCAATGTGGTCAATCAGCTGTTCACACTGCCTGGGGAAGTCGATTCCGAAGAAGTGGAAAAGGCGATTCGTATCGTTAACGACCAACTCGTCGGCTTACCACTGGCACAAGTGGCTCAGAAGTTGACCACGGAGGTGCCGGCACTGCTATTTCAATACATGTCCAGTCCGGATGGATTCTTGGATATCTTCGGCAGTGTGTTGAAACAAGCAGCGGCAGAACGCTTTTACGTCGGCGGCCGGTTGAATCTGATGGATTACTTGGATGATTCCGATGTCCGCCGCGTCAAGCAGATCTTCAGCTTGTTCGACGATGACACCAGTGATATCAATCAGCTGATCGGCCCGGTTTCATCCAAGCAAGACGTCCAAGTGCGTTTAGGCCAAGAATTAACGCCAGATGTACTGGACGATTTGTCCTTGATCACGGCCAGTTATTCAGTCGGCGATCACGGTACCGGGATGATTGCGTTACTTGGACCGACGCAAATGCCGTATTCGAAAATGATCGGCTTGCTTGACGCTTTTCGCGAAGAGTTGGCCAAACGGCTGACCGATTATTATTCACATTTTGATCAATAAGAAGGAGGCCGCTCATGGCAGACGAACCAGAAGAAAAGAAGGATCAAAAGCAACCTGAACCTTCATTAAAAGAAGAAATCGAAGCAGAAATGAAAGCTGACCTCGACGAGCAAGTCAAAGAAGAACCAGTTGACATCAAAGCCTTGCAAAAAGAACGCGACGACTTTGAAGACAAGTACTTGCGCGCCGCCGCAGAAATTAGCAACATGAATAACCGTTTCAATAAAGAACGCGCAAGCTTGTTGCAATACGATGGCCAAAAGCTTGCGACTGCAGTGCTACCAGTGTTAGACAACTTGGAACGCGCGCTGCAATCCTCACAAGATGACAGCGATCCATTGAAAAAAGGCGTCGAAATGGTTTATAGCCATCTTGAAGCCGCATTAAAGGATAACAAGGTCGAAGCCGTGCCAGCAGAAGGCAAGTTTGACCCCACCATGCATCAAGCAGTTCAAACAGTGCCAGCGGATGACGATCATCCAAAAGACACCATCGTGCAAGTCTTACAAAAAGGCTACAAGATGAAAGATCGCGTCTTGCGTCCGGCGATGGTGGTTGTCGCCAACTAAGGCGGATGGGTTCTCAGTCAAGCACAAGTTTGCACTTGGTTGTGCTGGCTTGTGCTTGGCTGGGAACCAAAGCTTTCGCGGTATCAGTCGTCGAGCTTTTGAAAACAACGCAGACACGGCTAGCTACGCTCAACGCTTCGGCCCAAAGTGCGGGCCAAAGCGCTGAGCTAGGCTACCCGGCCTGCTAAGATCGTTTTCAAAAGCTCTGGTAAATTTGTTAATCAATTTTAAAAGAAGGTAGAACAATGAGTAAAGTTATTGGGATCGACTTAGGGACCACCAACTCCGCGGTTGCGGTGCTTGAAGGTGGCCAACCAAAGATCATCACAAACCCAGAAGGCAACCGTACCACGCCTTCCGTCGTCGCTTTTAAAGACGGCGAAATCCAAGTTGGTGAAGTGGCCAAGCGCCAAGCTATCACCAACCCAGATACCATCGTGTCCATCAAGCGTCACATGGGCGAAGCAGGTTACACCGTTAAAGTCGGTGACAAGGACTATACCCCTCAAGAAATTTCTGCACAGATCTTACAATACATCAAAGGCTTTGCCCAAGATTATTTAGGCGAAGATGTCACTGACGCTGTTATCACCGTGCCTGCATACTTCAACGACTCCCAACGCCAAGCCACTAAAGACGCTGGTAAGATCGCTGGCTTGAACGTTTCTCGGATCGTCAACGAACCAACGGCTTCCGCCTTAGCTTATGGCTTGGACAAAGGCGACGCTGATGAAAAAGTCTTAGTTTATGATCTTGGCGGTGGGACTTTTGATGTGTCCATCCTGCAATTAGGCGATGGTGTTTTTGAAGTCTTGTCCACTAACGGTGATACGAAGCTTGGTGGCGATGACTTTGATAACAAGATCATCGACTGGTTAGTCGCAGAATTTAAGGCTGACAACAACATCGACTTGTCCAAAGACAAGATGGCGATGCAACGCTTAAAAGATGCCGCTGAAAAGGCTAAGAAAGACTTGTCTGGTGTTTCTTCCACGCAAATCTCCTTACCATTTATCTCTGCTGGCGCCAATGGCCCACTGCATTTGGAACGGACTTTGACTAAAGCCAAGTTTGACCAAATGACTGAAGACTTAGTTGAAAAGACTAAGATCCCAGTTGACAATGCCTTGAAAGATGCTGGCTTAACTGCATCTGACTTGGACAAAGTCATTTTAAACGGTGGTTCTACTCGGATCCCTGCGGTTCAAGAAGCCGTTAAGTCTTGGACTGGCAAAGAACCAGACCACTCCATCAACCCTGATGAAGCCGTTGCCTTAGGTGCCGCGATCCAAGGTGGTGTCATTTCTGGTGATGTGAAAGATGTTGTCCTCTTGGATGTGACCCCACTGTCTCTTGGTATTGAAACCATGGGTGGTGTGTTCACGAAGTTGATCGATCGTAACACCACGATTCCAACGTCCAAGTCTCAAGTCTTCTCCACGGCTGCCGACAACCAACCAGCTGTTGACATTCATGTCTTGCAAGGCGAACGCCCAATGGCCGCTGACAACAAGACGTTAGGTCGCTTCCAACTCACTGACATTCCTGCTGCCCCTCGTGGCGTGCCGCAAATCGAAGTTAAGTTCGACATCGATAAAAACGGGATCGTCCAAGTTTCCGCTAAGGATATGGGCACTGGTAAATCACAAGATATCACCATCAAGAGTTCTAGTGGTTTATCCGACGACGAAATCGATCGTATGATGAAAGAAGCCAAGGAAAACGAAGAAGCCGACAAAGCCCGCAAAGAAGAAGTGGACTTAAAGAACGATGTCGACCAACTCTTATTCCAAACTGACAAGACCTTGAAGGACTTGAAGGGTAAGGTTTCTGACGACGAGATCAAGAAGGCTGAAGATGCTAAGGAAGCCTTGAAGAAGGCCCAACAAGAAAACAACATCGAAGACATGAAAGCCAAGCGCGATGATTTGAACAAGATCGTCCAAGACTTGACGGTCAAGTTGTACGAACAAGCCCAAAAGGAACAACAAGCCCAACAAGCAAGTGGTGCCCAAGGCGATGCGAGTGCTGCTAGTGATGACAAGAAGTCCGATGATGACGACACCATCGATGGCGAATACAAAGACGTCAACGATAAGAAGTAGTCTCTGCAAAAAACAAGAGATTCTCGACGCGCTTTTAGCAGGTCAGGTAGCCTAGATGATCGGTTTGACCCGCACTTTGGGTCGAATCGATCATCGTAGCTAGCTGCGCCTGCGTTGCGTCGCGAATCTCGACGAAGCCAAAGCCAGCTGGCTTTGGCTTTTTGTTTGAATCCAGAGGCTAGTCGAAGTCGACGAAATGTGTTATTCTGGATTAGCTTTTGGTGCAGAGTTTAGGAGGCAATAATGGCTCAAAAAGATTACTATGATGTCTTAGGCGTTAGTCGCGATGCTGATGATGCCACCATCAAGAAGGCCTTCCGGCAACTTTCTAAGAAATATCACCCAGATATCAACCATGAACCTGGGGCCGAAGAAAAATTCAAAGAGATCAACGAAGCGTATCAAGTCTTATCTGATCCGCAAAAGCGCGCAGCGTTTGACCAATATGGCTCCGCTGACGGTCCGCAAGGTGGATTTGGTGGCGGTGGTCAAGGCTTTGGCGGCTTTGGTGGTCAAGGCTTCGGTGGCCAAGGCACTGGTTTTGAAGATATCTTCAGTCAGTTCTTCGGCGGCGGTGGCCAACAACAACGGGCCAATTCTCCTCGTCAAGGGGCAGATTTACAATACCGTATGGATCTGAAGTTTGAAGAAGCGGTGTTTGGCAAAGACACCAAAATCTCTTATGATCGCCAAGCGTTGTGTCATACTTGTGGTGGTTCCGGGGCCAAACCTGGCACTAGCCCAGTCACTTGTCACAAGTGCCATGGCTCAGGCTATATTCAAGTGCAACGCAACACGCCACTTGGTGCAATGATGAGCCAAGAAGTCTGCGACGTTTGCCGTGGGACTGGTAAAGAAATCAAAGACAAGTGTGTGGATTGCCATGGGACTGGCCACAAGAACGAACGCCACACCATCGACGTCAAAGTGCCTGCTGGCGTTGAAGATGGGCAACAAATGCGTTTGCGCGAAGCCGGTGAAGCCGGAACCAATGGCGGCCCTTATGGGGATCTGTACATTGTCTTCCGCGTTGCCCCAAGCGATAAGTTTGAACGCGATGGCGCGACGATTTACTTAAAGATCCCGATTTCCTTTGCCCAAGCAGCCTTAGGGGATGCTATCAAAGTCGACACGGTTCACGGCCAAGTCGAATTGAAGATCCCAGCTGGCACCCAAACCCAAAGCAAGTTCCGCTTGCGAGGCAAAGGCGCACCGCGCTTGCAAGGCAGTGGCATGGGTGATCAAATCGTTACCGTTAATGTCCAAACGCCAAAGAATTTGAACAGTAAACAAAAAGAGGCCTTGATGGCATTCGCCGCAGCTAGTGGTGATGATGTCACACCTCGCGAGGGAAGCTTGTTTGATCGCGTGAAAGACGCGTTTAAAGGCAAGTAACCGCCAAGCGGTGATCTGGTTTTCATGCAGATCATCGCTTTTTTTGTTGCGAGGATTATTCTGGAGTGGTAGGCTAACGACAATTCACCAAAAAGGAAGTCGTTCACATGGTGCCCATCATTGCCATCACTGCCGATACACTGATCGATCATTCACCGATGCTCAATCAACACAATGCGGATATGGCGCCAAGCCCGATCAACCAAGCCGTACTTGCTGCCGGTGGGGTACCGATCATTTTGCCAGTACCGAGTGCCCTTGAAGATGTTGACGTGATGGTGTCGGTGTTGGTTCCGCGCTTTGATGGCTTGATCCTCCCTGGTGGGCCAGATGTTGACCCAACCAATTATGGGCAAGCACCGCAACCACGTTTAGGGCGGACGAATTATTTGAAAGATGCGTTTGAAATCGTATTGGTCAAAGCTACCTTAGTTGTAGGAAAGCCGATTTTTGCAATTTGTCGGGGCTTGCAAATTGCCAACGTGGCGATGGGCGGGACCTTGTATCAAGACTTGCAAGGCGTCGCCAAAATCAAAC
>CAKRHU010000088.1 GCA_934339215.1 uncultured Lacticaseibacillus sp. | reverse complement strand
AGCTAAAAAAACGGCCCACAGTGCCACCCGAGATTTTTATATTTGGGCCGATCCAGTGGACGGCCATGCGCCTAACCACTTACAGTCTGGTTTTATTGGCGCGTCAGCTTGGGAATATGATGCCGCGTCTGGCCAATATTTCTTACATTTATTTTCCCACAAGCAAATTGATTTGAACTGGGATAATCGTCAGTTGCGCCAAGCCATTTATCATATGATGAATTGGTGGCTTGATCTTGGTGTGAGTGGCTTTCGGCTAGATGTTGTGGATATGTTAGGCAAAGATTGGCGCCATGAACAAGTGGTCAACGGGCCGCATTTGCATGATTACTTACATGAGATGAATCGCGCTACTTTTGGACGAGGCGATTATTTAACCGTTGGTGAAGCGTGGAGTGCGAGTCCAGAAATGGCTCGGCAATATAGTGATGAAGCCAATCAAGAGTTAAGCATGATTTTTCAGTTTGGGTTCACTTGGGCCGACCGGGTTGTCGGCGGGGAGAAATGGGAAACCAAGCCATTGGCCGTCGCACAGCTCAAAGAGGCGTTATATCACAATCAATTGGCGATGGCAGAAGCGGGCTGGCCGAGTTTGTTTTGGAATAACCATGATTTGCCGCGGGCAGTGTCACGCTTTGCGGATGGTTCAGCATTAGCGGCAAAAATGTTGGCCATTGCGTTACATGGTTTACGCGGCACGCCATTTATTTATCAAGGCGAAGAATTGGGCATGCAAAATCAAGCCGTGACGTCGATTGATCAAGTTGATGACGTCGAAGCCCGCACCATTTATCGCCTGCGCTTAGAAGCAGGGGACACGCCTGAAGAAGCGCTACAAAAAATCAATGTGTTCAATCGCGATCAGGCGCGCACGCCAATGCAATGGGAAAACACTTCGCAAGCGGGTTTTACTCACGCTCAGCCGTGGTTGCCAGTCAATTCAAATTACGTCCAGATCAACGCTAAACAACAAGTAGAAGATTCTCAATCGGTATTTGCGACTTATCAACAGTTGATTCAACTCAGACATACTCAGCCGATTTTGCAAACCGGTAAATTTGCGGTCGTGTCAGGGATGCCTGATCAGCTGATGGCTTATACGCGCAGTTTGAATGATAAAACTTGGCTGATTGTCGCCAATTTTGCGCAACATGCGATCACAGCCGACTTGCCAGTATCTCAAGTTAAGCCGATCATCACCAATGGCGCGGCCTTTCATGCCACCGGGGCCAAGCGGACGTTACAAGCGTATGAGGCTTTTATCGTGGCCCTAAAGAACGTATAAGAATGTGAATTGAAAACGTTATTTTTATCGCATTTTTTGGTACACTGAAACTAACCAAATAAAGGGGATGTTAGGATGCTAGGACGAGCGACACAAAGTATTTTTACCAAGGTATTTGTTTTCTTGATCATGACCCTATACTTTTGGGTATATAGTTTGATGGGGCTGATGGTGCTGGGCATTGGACCGGCGTTAAGGGCGGTCAGCGAGTTGTATCAAGCCCATCAATGGCAATGGCGTGATTATTCATTCAAACAAGGTTTCCAACAATGGCGGCAAGATTTCTGGACTGTGAATGCGCATACCTGGTTATTCTTTGGCGTATTCGGAATTTTAGGGTATAACTTATATCTTAGTGTTCAGTTGCGCGAGCTGTGGGTGGTATTTGTACAATTTATCATTGTTGCCGCCATGGTGTTGGTCTTTTGCTTAGGGGTGTTTACCTTGATGTTGCGGACTCATTATGATGTATCGTTTAAAGACGCCGTGAAATTGGCCGTGGTCCAATTTTTTGCTGGTTTTGGACAGATGTTGGTATTTGTGTTGATGACGATCATTGTGATTGCGGTATCGTTGAAGTGGCCGGGTTTGATTTTATTTTTATCTGTCGGGACTTATTTAGCGCTTGCCGATCACTTGTCACAACAAATGTATACCCGCATTGATGCGGCCTTGGCCCAATGAAAAAGCGTTTGCTGCATTCGCACTTGACCCAGTCGAGCTTCGTCAAGCTGATCCAAGCGTATACCGTGATTCTCACCGTGATGATTGTCGGGGCGACGGCGGTGTTTATTTGGGTCAATGTGCATAACTATGAATCTGAGGTCCGTCAAGCTGAAAACAGTGTGACTGCGCGGGTCACTGACGCTGTGTCGCGGAATCAAACGCTGGTTAGCGACTTTGCGACTAGTATTGTCAGTGGGGTGGATAATCTGACGAATTTAGAAAAATATTTTAGCACAGATTTATCCACTTATGCTGATTACGCCATCGATCAAAGCATTGCCTCAGGTAAATATTTCTTTTGGCCGACAGAAACCCGTCAGTTTTTGTTACAAAATCCTGAAGTGACAAAGCTGACCTTACGCTTGTTAGACCAAAAGCAAGTGTTTGTTGCGACGCAAGCAAACTCTGGGGGACGGTTGGTTGCGAGTAAAAATGTGCATGGTGGGCAAACGGTCGATGCGAGTTTGATCAATCAATACACCTTAACGCCAGTCGGGGTATTAAGTGCCAGTTTCAATCAACACAGTTTGACCAAGCAAATCGCAGCAATTAAGGCCACGGCTCCGATGCAAATTGCTGTGGTATCCGATAATAATGCTCAGACTTTTTATTATCGCGGTAGTGGGGTGTCAGCTGCAGATGCTAAGCTGTTTAAGCATGCTTTGGTGGCCAATGAGGTGGACCAATTAAACGGCTACGCCATTAGTACCCACTTATTGACAAACGGTCAGCAAATCATTGAAGTGACCAATAAGCACACCCAACACAATCTTGTGATTTGGCGCGTGTTACCGTTGATGCTGTTAGGCTTGATGGTATTACTCGCGTTAAGTGGAATTTTATGGCTGATTTTTTCACGATATCAACGGCAACTGCACGCCATTGTGGATACCGTGTCGGCTGTGTCGGCTGGAGATTTAGAAGCTCGGGCGACCATTGAACCAAATCCAACTGATTTAAATGTCTTGGCGAGTGGTATTAATGCCATGTTAGAAGAGATTCATGCGCATATTTATACCATTTACCAATTACGGATTGCGCAACAAGAAGCGAATATGAAAGCTTTACAAGCGCAGATCAACCCCCATTTTATGTCCAATACCATGGAATATATTCGCATGGCTGCCATTGATGCTGACCAACCTGAATTGGCCAAGGTGGTTTATAGTTTTGCGGCCTTATTGCGCAATAACACCGATTTTTCACCGCGGACCACGTTAAAGCGAGAACTCGATTTTATCGAGAAGTATGTCTTTTTATATCAAGTGCGTTTTCCAGATCGCTTGGCTTATCAAATTACAGTTGCGCCTGAGGTGATGGACTTGCAATTGCCAAAATTTAGCTTGCAACCATTAGTGGAAAATTATTTTGTTCACGGGGTGGATTTTGCCCGCCAAGACAATGCCATCCACATTAAAGCTAGCCAAGTTAATGAGCGCGTTGTGATCACGATCGTCAACAACGGGCGACCGTTAGCACCAGCTGCGGTCGCCGCCTTAAACGCCAGAATTCGACAACCTTTAGAGTCGACGCAGCAAACCTCGATCGGGTTACAAAATGTGTATTCGCGGTTGCATGATTATTTTGGTGATGGCTTTCAAATGGTGCTAAGCTCTAATGGTGATAGCGGCGTTCAAGTGACGTTAGAATTACCAAATTCTGGAGGCAAAACCAATGCGGCAAGTCTTGATCGTTGATGATGAATATATGTTGTTACGCGGCATTCGTAAGTTGATTGATTGGTCTGCTTTAAATGCAGAAATTATTGCCACGCAGCAAAACCCTAAAATTGCTTTAGAATTTTTAAAGACCCATCACGTCGATATCTTATTATCTGATATGAACATGCCAGAAATGCCTGGCCCTGAGTTTGTCAAAGCCGCCAAAACGCTAGCCCCGAATATGCAGCTGATCGTGATTTCAGGGTATTCAGATTTTGATTATGTGAAGGCTGGATTGCAACAAAATGCCGTCAATTATTTGACCAAACCGATTGATCCAGATGAATTGACCCAAGCAATCAGCTTAGCGAGTCAGCGGTTAGATGATCAAAAACGCCATGCGGTCAATGATGTTTTGGCGGTGCAAACACAGGTGCGGCGCTTGGTGAGTGCTGATCAAGACGGCAGTGAACTGCTTGGTGATTTAAGCCTTGAATTTGACGATCCAGCCAAACCGCTACGCTTATTGGCGATCTTAAATCCGCTCCCTCCTCAAGCGTTGACGACCTATTTACAAGGACAAGCAAATAGTCGGCGCTTTTTTCAAGAAGGGCAAGATTTCATTGTGTTGTTTGTGGGCAATGAGTTGCAACTGCATCATTTTTTAAATACGATGCCACAAGCTGTGGCAGCTGAGAAGCGTCCGGTGATTATTGCACCAGTCGCAGTGGATCTGCTTGCATTAAGGAAAACTTGGGAGCAGTTGAAACAAGCCATCAATCGTGCGTATTTCTTTGAAGCGGCCAACGGCTTGGTCCAACTGACCTCAGCGCCATCCATTGACGGTGGTTTGTTACCGGATTATCAAACCGTGCGTCAAACGATTGCTGGCCTGCCATCAGGAGAGTTTGCGGCGTGGATCGAAACGATATTTGCTGATTTGCAAGCAACTGATGCGTCGGTAATGGTGACGCGGCAAGTCGCTTTGCTTATATTAATGGGATTAGAAGCGGGACAGTCAGCTTTTAGTGACCAACCCCAAACCATTGCGGCAATCAATCATGCGCAGACAGTTTCGGATTTGAAACAAGACTTGGTGACAATCGCTCAGCGTTTTGCTGGCGTCAATGACCATCACTATTCACGCAATGTCAACGCGGTGCGTCACGTGGTCCATCAACGCTACGCAGAACCGTTGACGTTGAGCAATGTGGCAGATGAGTTGCATTTAAATGCCGTGTACCTTGGTCAGTTATTTAAACAAGAAACCGGACGCAGCTTTGCGCAATATCGTAATGATTGGCGCGTCAGCGTCGCCATTGAAATGTTGCGGAACGCTGAACTTGATATTAATCAAATTGCCTTAACGGTCGGCTATACCAACCCCAATTACTTCTATAAGATCTTTAAAGAACAAACCGGCATGTCACCGCAAAAATTTCGTGAGGTCGCTACGGCTTAGCTTGTATCCCGGAACGCTTTTTTGTATGATGTTAGACAACTAACAAAGAGGTGCCATGATGGATTACGGAAAATTGGTCAAACAAGCCAGCAATCAAATGAGCAAAGGGATGGATGCTTATGCCAAACAATACGGCTTGACCGGTACTCAAATGTCGATCATCGACTTTATCGGCGATCAACATGCCTGCTTACAGCGCGATATTGAACAAGAATTCAACATCCAACGCTCAACGGCCACCGTCGCCTTGCAGCGCATGGAAAAAGCCGGTTTGGTCAAACGCGTGGTATCCTCACACGACGCCCGCCAAAAAGAAGTCAAGTTAACCTCTAAGGCAGAAGGCTTACATGCCATGGTGAGTGGCTATATTGCCGAACAACAAGCGGCGATGAATCAAGTTTTTACACCAAAAGAGTGTGACATCTTTACCCGCATGTTGGACTATTTTGTCAAATTGAATAGCTGAAGTGAAATCGTCGTGGTTGCGGCGATTTTTTGGTTTGCATTGATCTGAATTTGCGTTAAACTGGTTAACGTTAGCTCGCTAACGAAATTCAGGAGGATTTTATGAACGCAAAAATCTCACCAAAAGTTATCGGCGCGATCATTGCCACCGGCTTAATGTCGTTTTGTGGCGTGATCGTTGAAACTGCCATGAATATCACTTTTCCCACTTTGATGAAGGAATTTGGTGTGGCGACTAATACCGTGCAATGGATGACGACCTTGTATTTATTAGTCGTGGCTTCGATAGTACCGTTGTCAGCCACGTTAAAACGCCGCTTTAAGACCAAAAGTTTATTTCTGGTGGCCATTAGCTTCTTTATTATTGGTGTCGCCTTGGATGGCATCGCCCCAGCCTTTTGGGTATTGTTACTCGGGCGTGCAGTACAAGGATTAGGGACGGGAATCGCCTTGCCATTGATGTTCAACATTATTTTGGAACAAGTCCCAACCAGCAAAATTGGGATGATGATGGGCGTCGGCACGATGATCACTGGCATCGCGCCTGCAATCGGCCCCACTTTTGGCGGGGTGGTCGTTTCGACATTATCTTGGCGTTATATTTTTGTGTTCTTATTACCGGTGTTGATCATCGCCTTGATTTTAGGACTCACGTGTATCGAGCAAAAGGCCGCAACCAGCTCAGCCAAAATTGATCAACTCAGCGTTGGCTTGATCATTTTGACTTTCTGCGGGTTGATTTTTGGGATTTCGAATTGGGGCTCACAGGCCTTTTTGAGTTGGTCCGTTGCTGGGGCTTTATTGGTCGGCGGATTAGCTTTGATCGGCTTTAGTGTGCGGTCATTACAAATCGCGGCGCCGATCATCAATTTGCGCTTGTTTAAAATCCCAGCGTTTGTCCAAGCCGTGATCGCATTTGTTTGTTTACAAGTCAGTGCGTTGGCGATGAGTTTCTTATTACCTAACTATATTCAACTGGTCAATCACAATACCGCGCTAATCGCTGGTTTTGTGGTATTACCAGGAGCGGCGCTGGGGGCGATCGCCGGGCCGATGAGCGGGAAATGGTTTGATCGCGTCGGCGCGAAGTTACCCTTGCGGACTAGTGCGGTGGTGATTTTGATCGGGACGGCTGGTATGTGGCTTTGCGGGCAACATTTGCGCAATATCGTGATTTTAGGGTGGTATCTATTGTTTATGTTAGGTAGTGGCTGGTGAATAATCTGTCCAAGTTATCTGTAACAGTTCTTTAACCCGTTATCGTTGTATAATAGATGCATAG